>JAXDPV010000129.1:0-9749 GCA_034668185.1 Actinomycetota bacterium | reverse complement strand
GGTCGGCGACACCGTGAACCTCTCGGCACGACTCCAGCAGTGGGCCACCGCCGGCGAGATCGTCCTCAGCGAGCCGACCCACGCCGCCGTCGCCGGCACCATCGAGTGCGAACCCATGGAGCCGGCGCAGGTCAAGGGCCGCCAGGCGATGGTGGTCGCCTACAAGGTCCCGGCCGAGTAGCGCGCCATGAGCGAGAGCGAAGTCAGGGCGTCCCGCGCCCGGATCGTGGCCGCGACCCACGCCGCCAGGAGGGGCATCGAGCGCGAGCTCCACGACGGTCCCCAGCAACACCTCGTCGCCATGGCGGTCACGTTGCGCCTCGCCGAGTCGACCGTCGACACCGACCCCGAAGCGGCCAAGAAGATGCTCGAAGACCTGCGCCAGGAAGTGCAGGCCACGATCAGGCACCTGCGCGACCTGGCCCATTCGATCTACCCGCCGCTGCTCGCCGACCGGGGCCTGGGCGAGGCCTTGCAGGGTGCCATCGGGCGGGCCACCGTCGACGTCAACCTCACCGTGGCCGGCGACGGCAACCGCCGCTACCCCCAGGAGACGGAGGCGGCGGTGTACTTCTCCTGTCTCGAAGCCATCGACGCAGCCAAGGGCCCGGTCTCGCTGTGGGTCGGTGAGGAGGACGGTTGCCTGTTGTTCGAAGCGTGGGGTGCGCTGGCGAACGACGCGCCCGCGCTCACCAACATCGCCGACCGCGTCGACACCCTCGGCGGGACCCTCGTCGTCGACGACACCGAGGAGGCCCACGGCCTCCACCTCAGGGGCGTTATTCCGCTCGGCTGAGCCGCCACTCGGGATCGCCGCCCGCGGCCCAAAGCTCACGCAGCACGCGGGGCGCCAACTCCTCCTTGTGTACGTAGGCCGCGGCCCCGCACGAACGGGCGTCGGCGGCCAGGTCGGCGGCGGCGTAGGTCGACACCAGGATGACCATGGTCTCGGGGTTCGCCGCGGTGATGCGGCGGGTCGCCTCGACGCCGTCGATGCCCGGCATGTTGATGTCCATGAGCACCAAACCCGGCGACAACGAAGCCGCCAAGTCCACAGCGTCCTCGCCCGACTCGGCCTCGCCCACGATGGTGAACCCCTTGGTGGCGCCGACCACTGCCCGCGCCGCGCCCCGGAACGGGGCCTGATCGTCGACGATCAGCACGGGTACGGGTTCGGGCCCGGGCTCGTCCATCTGTGCCCCATTGTCCGATGGCGGCCATCGGTGGTCGAGGGGGGTGCCACCACCACCCCCCGGGGTGTCAGCTACCCCGGTCCGCGAGGAAGAGCAGGACGGCCTTCACCCGCCGGTGGGTGTCGGGTTCCTCGCTGAGGCCGAGCTTGGAGAAGATCGAGTTGATGTGCTTCTCCACGGCCCGCTCCGAAAGGACGAGGGCGCCGGCGATGGCGGCGTTGTTCTTGCCCTGGGCCATCTCGCCCAGGATCTCGGTCTCCCGGGGCGTGAGCCGGGCCAGCGGCGACTTGGCCGCCCTCGCCCGGGCCGACACCAGCACCTCGACCACCTTGGGGTCGATGACCGACCCGCCCCTGGCCACCTCGCGGATGGCCCCGACCAACTGGTCGACCTCGCTCACCCGTTCCTTCAACAGATAGGCCCGTCCCTCGGAGCCGGCCTCGAGCAACGACAGCGCGTACGCCGGCTCGGCGTACTGGCTGAGCACGACCACGCCGATACCGGGGTTGGACTCACGCAAGTGCGACGCCGCCCTGATGCCCTCGTCGGTGCCGGTGGGCGGCATACGGATGTCGGTGAGGACGACGTCGGGCGCTTCCTTGTCGATGGCGGCCAGCAACTCGTCGTAGTCGCCGCAGACCGCGACCAGCTCGAGCTCGGCCTCGGCCTCGATCAGCCGGGCCACGCCTTCGCGCAGGAGGACGTTGTCCTCGGCCAGCACGACGCGGATGGGCACCAGGTCAAGGTAGCGGGTCGTCGTGCCTGGCCCGCGAAGGCTGCACCCGCTTGGGTTCGCCGGCCATCTTCGGGAAGTTCGGGGGCCAGGGGGCGTCGCCGAGGCCGCCGGCCTCGTCGTTGGCCGCCAGGTCGAGCAGCGGTTGGAGCGAGTGCTGCACGTCGTCGATCTCGGCGTCGGGGTCGATGCCGGCTTGGAACCGTGCCGGCACGGTGGCGATGGTGAGGTCGTGGGGGTCGACGGCGGCCAACTCGTCCCACGTCACCGGGCACGACACCCGGCCCTCGGGGTTGGCCCGCACCGAATAGGCGCTGGCGACGGTGCGGTCGCGCGCGTTCTGGTTGTAGTCGATGAACACGCGGCGGCCCCGCTGCTCCTTCCACCATGCGGTGGTGGCGATGTCGGGCAGCCGGCGCTCGACCTCGCGGCCGAGGGCGAGGGCGGCGCGGCGGATGTCGAGGAAGTCCCATCGCGGCTCGACCCTGATGTTGACGTGGATGCCGCGCGACCCGCTCGTCTTGGGGAAGCCGCGATAGCCGTGCTCGGTGAGCACCTCGTTGATCTCGGCCGCGACCTGTTGGACCTCGTGCCACTCGACGCCGGGTTGCGGATCGAGGTCGACCCGCAGCTCGTCGGGGTGGTCGACGTCGACCCGCCGCACCGGCCATGGGTTGAGGTCGATGCAACCGAGGTTGGCGGCCCAGGCCACGTGGGCCACGTCGGTGGGGCACAGCTCCTCGGCGCTGCGCCCGCTCGGGAAGTGGACGGTCACGGTGTCGAGCCACTCAGGTCGGCCCTTGGCCGGCACCCGCTTCTGGAAGAAGGGCTCGCCCTCGGCGCCGTCGGGGAAGCGCTTGAGCACCGTCGGCCGGAGGAAGACGCCGCGCAACGCGCCTTCGCCCACGGCCACGTAGTACTTGACGAGGTCGAGCTTGGTCTCGCCCCGCGCCGAGAAGAAGACCTTGTCGGGGTTGGTGACCGTGACGGTGCGCCCTCCGACGTCGAGCTCGACCGGCGCCGGCTTAGGCACTCGTCCTCGCCAACCACTCGGCTTCGGCCGAACGACGAAACCGCATGGCGCCGACCCTAGGAGACGAGCAGCGAAGACGCCTCGGCCTTGAGCCGCTTGTAGTCGACCTTGCCATTGGGCGCCCGGCCGATGGTGTCGAGCACGAGCACCCGCTTGGGCGCCTTGAACGACGCGAGGCGGGATTTCACGTGGGCGATTACGTCGGCCTCGTCGATCTCGACGCCGGGCGCGGCCTCGACCAGCGCGCAGATGGCCTCGCCCCACTTGTCGTCGGGGATGCCGACGGCGACGGCGTCGCGCACCGCCGGGTGGGTCTTCAACACCTCTTCGACCTCCTCGGGGAAGACCTTCTCGCCGCCGGTGTTGATGCACACCGAACCGCGCCCGAGGAGGCGCAGCGTGCCGTCGGCCTCGACCGTGGCGAAGTCGCCCGGCACCGAGTAGCGGTCGCCGTCGATGACCTTGAACGTGCGGTCGGACTTCTCCTTGTCCTTGTAGTAGCCGACCGGCGTGCGGCCCTTGACCGCCACCAGGCCGATGTCGCCCGAGCCGGGCTCGACGTCGTGGCCGTCCTCGGTGATGACCCGGGCGTTCTCGCCCAGGCGGAACTTGGCGGTGTGGCTCGTGCCCGACGCCGACGACACCGAGGCGCCCATGCCGAGCGCCTCCGAGGACGAGAACTGGTCGGCGAGGAGCATCCCGCTGTGGTGCTTGAGCAGGCCCTGCTTGGTCTCCTCGCTCCACATCACGCCGGAGGAGATGATGGCCAGCAGCGACGACAGGTCCCATGTGTTGTCGGGCGCGGCCTCGAGGGCCCGCAGCATCGGCTTGGCGAAGGCGTCGCCCACGATGGCGAGGACGTTGACCCGATTGGCCTGCACCGCATCCAACAGCTCGACGGCGTCGAAGGTGCGGTTGGTGAGCGTGACCACGCAGCCGGCGCTGCTCAGGGCCGAGAACGAGGTGAAGGCGCCGGTGCCGTGCATCAGCGGGCACGCCGGCAAGACCTTGGGGCCCGGCTGGCTGATGGAGTTGCGGACGAGCTCGAGGTCGGACTCGGCGCCGTAGCGCACGCCGAGCGAGGTGCCGTTGAGGATCGAGAAGATGTCGTCCTGGCGCCACATCACGCCCTTCGGCATCCCGGTGGTGCCGCCGGTGTAAAGCATGTAGAGGTCGTCGCCGCTGCGGCCCCACGGCGCTTGCAGCCGGCCGGGCCTCACCTCGGCCACGTCTTCGTAGGGCGTGGCCCACGGCGGGCACGGGCCGCTGCCGTCGTCGACCCAGAGCCAGCCCTGGATCTTCGGGAGCTGGGTGCGCAGGCCGTCGATGCGCTCGGTGAAGGCGCCGTGGAAGACGACGGCCATGGCGTCGGCGTTGTCCCAGAGGTAGAGCAGTTCCTCGTCGGCGTAGCGGTAGTTCGTGTTGACGGGCACGAGGCCGGCCTTGAAGATGCCGAACATCGACTCGAGGTACTCGGGGCCGTTGTAGAGGTAGTGGGCCACCTTGTCCTGCTGCTTGGCGCCGAGGCCGAGGAGCCACTGGCCCACGCCGTCGGCCCTGGCGTCGAAGTCGGCCCACGTCACCGTGCGCTCGCCCTGGATCTGGCAGGGGGCGTCCGGCAGCTTGTCGGCCACCACTTCCCACACGTCGGCGAAGTTCCAACCCGTCGATTGCATCGTGTCAGTCTAAGGACATGCGTCCACCGGCGCCTCCCTACCGTGGTGAGGGGCCGCACGCCTTGTGGCACTTCAGCGAGGACCCGTCGATCACGGTCTTCGCTCCGGTCGAGGAGTTCGTGTGGGCCATCGACACCCGCCACGCACCCACGTTCTGGTTCCCCCGCGACTGCCCGCGGGCGTGCGCGTGGGCGAGCCCAACGACGTCGGCCGCCGACCTCGAGCGGTTCTTCGGCTGGACCTCGTCGCGGCGCATCCACGTGATCGAGCAGGCCTGGCTGCCGGCGGTGCAGGCGTGTTCGTTGTACGCCTACCGGTTGCCCGAGGACTCGTTCTCGCCCCACTCGGTGGGCGGGTACTGGGTGTCGTCGTCGACGGTGGCGCCGCTGGAGGTCGTCGAGGTCGGCGACCTGCTGGCCCGCCACGCCGCCGCCGGCATCGAGTTGCGGATCTCGCCGTCGGTGTGGCCGTGGTGGACCGACGTGGTGTCGTCGACCTTGGACTTCAGCGGCTCCCGGTTGCGCAACTGCACGGTGCCGATGCCCCCGGAACTAGCGCAACTGTGAGGTTGCACTAGGGTCGTCGTCCATGCGATTGCTCATGCTGGGTGGAACCGGATTCGTGGGGCGTCACATCACCGAGGCCGCGCTGGACGCCTGCCACGAGGTGACGTTGTTCAACCGGGGGAAGACCAACGCCGAGGTGTTTCCCGGCGTTGCACGATTGGTCGGCGACCGCGAGGCCGGCGACCTGTCGGCCTTGTCGGCGGGGGAGTGGGACGCTGTCGTCGACGTCAACGCCTACGTCCCCCGGCGTGTGCGGGAGGCGGTGGCCGCGCTGGACGGGCGGGTCGGGCACTACACCTTCATCTCGACGGTGTCGGTGTACGAGGCCCAGCCGTCCGGCCCGTTGGTCGAGGACGAGTCGGCGGTCGCGGTGCTCGACGACCCCACGACCGAGAACGTCGACGGCCGCACCTACGGGCCGTTGAAGGTGCTGTGCGAACTGGAGGCCAAGTCGGCGTTCCCCGGGCATTGCACGGTCATCCGGCCTGGCATCGTGGCCGGGCCCTGGGACCCGACCGAACGCTTCACCCATTGGGTGCGTGCGGCTGCGGCCGGCGGCGTGGTGCGGGCCCCGGCCCGGCCCGACCAGCCGGTGCAGGTCGTACACGCTCGCGACCAGGGCGACTTCGTGGTGAAGGCTTCGGTGGAAGGCCTCGACGGCGTGTTCAACACCGTGGGCCCGAGCTCGCCGTTGACGTTCGCCTCGATGCTGGCCGCGTGCGCGTCGGCCGCGGGCACGACCATCGACGTCGAGTGGGTCGACGAGGCTGTCGTTGCCTCGGAAAAGCTGCCGGCGCCGCTCTACCTGCCGTCGTCGGCCGGCATCGACGGTCTGTTCGAAGCGTCGTCGGCCAAGGCCGAGGCCGCCGGCTTCCGTAACCGCCCCATCGTCGAGACCGCGACCGACACGCTGGCCTGGGCCCTACGCTCCGGCGATGGACTTCGAACTTCCGGGTGAGGACGATCCACGGCGGGCGGAGGTGCGGTCGTGGTTGGCAGCCAACCCCCGCCCGACCGGACGGCAACTGGCCGAGGCCGGGTACGTCGTGCCCCACTGGCCCAAGCCGTGGGGGCTCGAGGCCGACCCCGTCCACCAACTGATCATCGACGACGAGTTGCGGCGGGCGGGGGTCGCCCGGCCCGGCAACGTCATCGGCATCGGGTGGGCCGGGCCGACGATCGTCCACGCCGGCACCCAGGCCCAGAAGGACCGCTACCTGTGGCCGATGCTGGCCGGCGAGGAGATCTGGTGCCAGCTCTTCTCCGAACCGGGCGCGGGCTCCGACCTGGCCAACCTCGGCACCCGTGCCGTTCGTGACGGCGACGAGTGGGTCGTCAGCGGCCAGAAGATCTGGACGTCGCTCGGGCACGTGTCGAAGTTCGGCATCCTGATCGCCCGCACCAACCCCGATGCGCCCAAGCACAAGGGCGTGTCGTACGTCATCTGCCCGATGGACGCGGCGGGCATCGAGATCCGGCCGATCATCGAGATGACCGGCGGGCACACGTTCAACGAGGTCTTCTTCGACGAGGTGCGGTTGCCGGCGGCCAACCTCGTCGGCGACGAGAACGAGGGTTGGGGCCTGGCCAAGGTGACGCTCGGCAACGAGCGGGTGTCGCTGTCGGGTGAGGGCGCGCTGTGGGGCCGGGGGCCGACGGCCGGCGACCTGTTGGAGTGGGTGAAGGGGCGGGGCGGGTGCGCCGAGCCCGGGCTGCGCCAGCGGTTGGCCGCCGTCTACACCGAGGCCGAGATCCTGCGCCTCATCCGCCTGCGGACGGTGAGCGCGGCCATCAAGGGCAAGCCGCCCGGGCCCGAGGCGTCGGTGCGCAAGGCGTTGTCCGACGAGCACGGGCAACACATCATGGGCCTGGCCAAGGACCTGGCTGGCGCCCGGGGAATGCTCACCGAGGACGGCATGTGGCACTACGGGTTCCTCTTCGCGCCCGCCCTGACGGTGGGCGGCGGCACCTCCGAGGTCCAGCGCAACATCATCGGCGAGCGGGTCCTGGGCCTGCCCCACGACATCGACGTCGAGGCCGGCCAGACCTGGTCGGAGGCGCGCCGGGCCTCGGCCTACGAAGGGCGGTAGGCGCCGGGGCCGGTGAGCATGTCGGCGTGCCAGCGGGATGGGGTGGCGAGCACGGCACGGGGGTAGTCCTCGAAGAGCCAGCGGGCGAAGTTGCGGCGGGTCCACGGGGAGAGGTCGGCGATGCGGATGGCGGCGCCGGCGCCGAGGCGGTGGGAGAGGGCGCGGGAGAGGAGGGCGGCGAGCTTGTGGTCGACGGCCAGGGTCCCGCGGACCATGGCGTCGTAACGGGCCGCGGCCTGCGAAGGACGGTCGGAGCCGGCGGCGATGATGGCCTCGGCCGCGAGGGTGCCGGTCTCGAGCGCCTGGCCGATGCCCTCGCCCGTCATCGGGTCGGTAGCGCGAGCAGCATCGCCCACGAACAGGGCCCGGCCACCGGCGGCCGACAGCGGCACCCGGTCGACGGCCGCCGGTATCGGCCACGCCTTGTGGGGCGACTCGGGCCGGGCATCGGGGCCGAGCACCGAAGCGATGTGGTCGCGGGCCAACAGCGCCGGCCACTGCGCCTTCATCTCACGAGTGGGCGAACCGCCGGAACGCAGGATGCCGAAGCCGACGTTGGCCCGGCCATCGGTCAGCGGGAACGACCACGCATACCCGGGCAAAAGATCGGCCTCGAACCACACCCACAACTGCGACGCCGCCTGCGGGCCCACGTCGGTGAAGTACTGGCGGAAGGCGTGCCACTCGCCGAGGTACGGGGCGCCGTCGCCGGGAGCCAACGCCTTGCGCAACGGCGACCACATGCCGTCGGCGCCGACGGCGTACCGGGCCGCGACCTCGCCCAGGCCCTCGACCTCCAACACCACCCGGTCTTCGAGAGACGAAGCCGACGACAACCCGTGGCCGTCGTACACCTTGACGCCGGCGGCCCTGGCCACGTCGAGGAAGGCGGCGTCCAGGTCGACACGACGGGCGACGGCGGCGTAGACCCCCGCCCCCCGGGGCAACGGGAACACCACCGACCGGCCGGAAGGCGAGCGCACGAACACGTCCGAGACCACCTGCCACGACGCCACCGTCGAAGGGTCGAGGCCCAACGCCTCGTACCGCCGCAAGGCCCCCGTCGTCAGCCCGTCGCCGCAGCACTTGTCCCGAGGGAACGGCGCCTTGTCGACCAGCACGACGTCACGCCCTGCCCGGGCCAAGGTGATGGCCGAGGCCACGCCCGCGGGCCCGCCGCCGACCACGGCCACGTCGCACGTCAACACCGGCGTGCGACCTATGACGGGGGGCCGTCGACGTTGACCACGGCCTCGCCGCCGACACGGGTGGCCCGGACGACGACGGCCTCCGAGGTCGCAGAGGTCGGGTTCAGCTCACGATGCACGACCCCGGCCGGCACGTAGACGAACTCCCCGGCCGAAGCGTCGAACGTGCCGTCGGCGAACTCCATGCGCAGCACGCCCGACACCACGTAGATCGTGCTCTCCCACGAACCATGGTGGTGCCAACCCGACGACGCCCCGGCCTCGGTGTGCACGAGCCCGCTCCACATCCCCGAGGTCGAGACCGCCTCCGAACGCGCCATGCCCGGCGTGGACGGGCCGGCGCGCAACGCCGAGGGCGGCAGGTGTTCGAGCCCGCCGGTCACGACGACGACCGCTTCGCCAACACGTGGGCCAGGGCCGAGCCGAGGTCGCGATACGAGAACCGATACCCAGTCCGCTCGGCCACGACCGGGATCACCCGCTGCCCGGCCAGCGCGAGTTCCCTGGCCATCTCGCCGCCGAGGGCGATCGACAGCGCGAACCTCGGCACGGGCAACAGCGCCGGCCGGCCGAGCAGTGTGGCCAGCGTCGACGTCAGCTCGGCGTTCGTCACCGCCCCGGGCGACACCGCGTTCATCGGCCCGGCCACCTCGGGCGTAGACAGCGCGTGCAAGATCAACCCGACCTCGTCCTCCAGGGCGACCCACGACCACCACTGCGTGCCCGGCCCCAACCGGCCGCCGAGCCCGAGCTTGAACAGCGGCAGCAACTTGGCGAGGGTGCCGCCCGACGACGACAGCACGATCCCGCTGCGGAGGAACACGGTGCGGATGCCGGCCTCGACCGCGGGCGCCGCCGCCCCCTCCCACGCCTCGACCACGTCGGCCAGGAAGCCGGTGCCCCGTGACGAGGTCTCGGTGAGCTGCTCGTCGCCCCGCAACCCGTAATACCCGATGGCCGAACCGCTCACGAGCACGGAAGGCAACGGCGACAACCCGGCCAACGTCGTGGCCAGCAATCCCGTGCCGGCGACCCGGCTCGACAGGATGCGCTCCTTCTGGGCCGGCCGCCAACGCTTGGCGCCGATGCCCTCGCCGGCCAGGTGGACGGCGCCCTCGACGCCGGCCAGCGACGCCGCGTCGATCTCGCCGGTCGACGGCGACCAGAAGACTTCGCCGGGCCCGACGGGTGCGGCCCGCACCAACCGCACCACGTCGTGGCCGGCCGCCTGCTCGGCCGGGCCGAGCGCG
>JAXDPV010000128.1:0-8707 GCA_034668185.1 Actinomycetota bacterium | reverse complement strand
CGCGGCGATGTCGGCGGGAAAGCGCGCCAGCGTCGGCCCGAGTGGCGTACGACCGGTAACCGATTCGACGAACGTCACCGCCGATCCGACGGCGCACGCACCACCCGCGCGAAACGTCTCTGCGTCGACGGACACGCGCACGTCGCGATCGACACCGAGATAAAACGCGCGTCCGGGTAACTCGTCGAACGCGACCGCGCCGTCGATCGGTGCCGTCGGTCCTTCACCCACGGCGTCGTCGTCGTCGAGCACGCCGCCTTGCGCGCCACCGAGGAAGAGGGTGAAGGCCGCGGCCGTCACCAGCTCGTCGTCCTCGACCGCGGGCGCGTGGCCGAGCGGGAGCAACACGTCCCGCTCGTGCAACCACGAGTCCCAGAGCGCGTGGGCCGCGATCACGAGCAGCGATACGTGGCCGAACGGCGACTCGCTCCGCATCGCCGTCCACTCGCCCTCGTCGATACCGGACAACGCCTCCAGGAGTTGGTCCGTCGAGGCCGTCAACGACTCGAGGGCGGCGCGAGCCGGTTGCTCCCGCATCGGAGCGATCACCGCGCCCGGGGTGCTCGTCGGGTCGAACCCCCGCAGGAAGGTCGTGGGCGTGGCCTCGGCCCGGCCGAGCAACGACATGGCCCAGAAACCGTCGGCGGTGACCAGGTGATGGCAGACGTCCTTGGCGCTCCAGGCGTCGCACCTGGTTGTCGCCGACCACTGGTCTTCGGTAAGGGAGCCCAGGGCTTCGAGGAAGCGCGCACGATGGCGGCGGAAGGGCTCGACCGCGCCGGGCAGGCCGTCGAGCGCCAACGTCCGGTCGTCGCCGTAGAACTGGCGCAGCGGTCGAGGGGACACGCCGCCGTCCTACTACAACGCCGGGCCGGCCCCCTCGACGAGCCCGCCGTCCGGTGCCTGGTAGTCGGGGTTGGCGGCCCGGACGTCGCCTTCGGTGGTGAGATGCGGGTGGGTCTGGCGCACCCCGGCGACCACGCCGCGGGCCGCGGTGCGGGTGTCGTAGAGGCAGACGATGGTCGACGGCGTCGGCCGGAAGACGACGTCGACGACGGCTTCGTACCGGGTCCATTCCCGGGTCTGCTTGGCCGTGGTCGTGGCCGCCGGCGGCTCGCCGACGATGCGAACCCACGGTGCGCCCTGGGCGAACTTCTCCGCCACGAACGCCCGGTAACGCATTAGCGCTTCTCGGGGCGAACGGTACCAATCGGCCGAGTCGACGAACTCGACGTTGCCGGCGTCGGTGCCGAGCGCTTCCCGCAGGACCTTGAGCCGCGGCCGCGGCGCGACCGCGAGCGCGACGTCGGAACGGGCCACCCCTTCGGCTAGGAAGGGGGCTGCTGAGGAAACGAGGTCGTCGTCCGACCCGTAGAGCAACAGCCCGTGCTCGAACAGCTTCGTACCCACGGCCTCAGGGCCACAGACCAGATAGTCGACGCTCACGCTCAAGGCTTCGGCCAAGGCCCTCAGACTGGAAAGGCGGACTTCTTGACGCCGCCCCGACTCGATCTGCGCGATCGCAGACCAGGTCAGACCCGAGTGGTAGGCGAGGGCTTCGCGGCTCATTCCCGCCCGCAGGCGGGCCGAACGCAACGTCATGGCGATTCGACTCACGAGATAAACCTTGTCATATGACCGCGTCATTTGACAGGATAGTGTTACCAAGAGCTGAGAGGCCGAACATGTCCGAGGCCACACAAACCACGAACGGCGGCGACGATCGCGGCGGGCGCTGGTTGGCGACGTGGCGGGAAGCGGTGGCGGCGAGCACGAAGGCGGTCGTGCTCATGAACCTCGAGACGACCGAGTTCGTAGGCATGTCGGAAGCCGGCGCGGCCTTGTTCGGGAGGACGGCAGAGGAACTCATCGGCGTGAGTTTCCTCGAAGTCGCCGACCTGCCGGTGGAAGCGGCCACCACGATGGCGTTGGCGAAGGACGGGCGCCTCGACGGCACGAGGTCGAGGCGACGGTTCTCACGCCCCGACGGGACCCTCGTCGACACCCAGGTCTCGGGGTGGGCCATCCGGTCGGCGGCCGAGCCGGTACTCGGCGTCTGGGTGGCCGACGATCCGGCCTCGCCCGAGGCCCGCATGGCGCCGGCGGAAACGTGGGTGACGTCGCCACCGGCGGCGACATGGGACGCGGGCGAGATGAAGGCCGCCATCGCGCTCGACGACCGCTGGCGGATCGCGTTCGTGCCCGACGACGCCGCCGCCCTCTTCGGCTGGCGAGGCGCGGACCTGGTCGACACGCCCATCGTCGAGTTGACCCATCCCGACGACGTGTCCACCTTGCTCCTGGCCTTCGCCCAAGCCACCACCGATCCAGACGCGACCGCGCCCCTCCGCCTGCGCGACGGCGAAGGCCAATGGCAGGCGGTGTGGACCCTCGTCGTGGCTGAAGACAAAGAGGGCACGCCCCGTTTTTCGCTGCGCGTACGCGACCGTGGCGAACGCACGACGACGTGGCCGAAGGGCCTGCCGCCGCTGACGCGTCGCGAGAGCGACGTGCTGGCGCGCCTCCTCGACGGTCAGCGCGTGGCGACGATGGCGCGGGAGATGTTCCTCAGCCAACGCACGATACGGAACCATTTGTCAGCCATTTTCCGCAAAGCAGAAGTTCATTCGCAGAACGACTTGATCGAGCTTCTTCGCCGTCCGAGGCCGAACAGTGACGCCAGGTGATGTTTCGCCCATTCACACCACGCGCTATGTCAGGTACCACTGAGGCGTGGCTCCAGGTTTCGCGCGCAGGTGAGACAGTGTCGGAGCGGGTGAGTTGTATGACCCCCTGACCGGTTTGGCGAACTGGCACCTGTTCGCGGACCAAACCGGTGATGCCCTGGCCCGGGCGGAGCGCGCCGGATGGACGACCGCATTGCTCGCGGTCGACATCGACGAGTTCCACAAGGTCAACGACGAGTTCGGCCACGAGAGCGGCGACGCCGTGCTCGTCGAAGTGGCGCGCCGGCTCGACACCGCGTTCCGTCCCTACGACACCGTGGCCCGGCTCGGCGACACCGTCGCCCGCCTCGGGGGCGACGAGTTCATGGTCCTGTGCGAGAGCGTGCCCGACCCGGGCGCGGCCTTGGCGTTGGGCCAGCGCGTTGCCGTCCTGCTGGAGCCGGCTGTCGACGTGGGCCGCGGCCCCGTCACCGTCACCGTCACCGCGGCGGTCGGCATCGCCCTGGCCCCGCCAGGCGAGCTCGACGTCGAACAACTCATCGCCAGGGCCGAGTCCGCCATGCGAAGGGCCAAGCAACAAGAAGGCCCGGCCCACACCGTGCTGGCCCACGAGATGTTCGAGACCGAGGACGAGCTTGGCGAGGCGGGGCGGGCGCTGCAGCAGGCCCTCGACAACCACGAGCTGCGGTTGTTCTACCAACCCAAGGTGGCCCTCGACCGCGATCGGGTCGTCGGTGTCGAGGCGCTGTTGCGTTGGCAGCATCCGGAACGGGGGATGGTCCCGCCGCTGGACTTCATCGGCCTGGCTGAAGCGACCGGGCTCATCGTGCCCATCGGCGCGTGGGTGATCGAAGAGGCGTGTCGCGAAGCCGCCCGCTGGCGCGAGGCGTTCCCCGACCGGCCGATGCTGGTGGTGTCGGTCAACGTGTCGGCCCGCCAGTTCGGCCCGGCGCTGGTCGAGGTGGTAGCCAACGCGATCGCCGCCACCGGGGCCCACCCGAATGCCCTCTGCGTCGAGCTCACCGAGAGCCTCCTCATGGAGGACGTCGAGGGGTCGGTCGAGATCCTCGAGCAACTCGCGGCGCTCGGCGTCGAGCTGTCGATCGACGACTTCGGCACCGGCTACTCGTCGTTGTCGTACCTCAAGCGGTTCCCGCTCCACGAGCTCAAGGTCGACAAGTCGTTCGTCGACGGGCTCGGCACCAACGCCAACGACACCGCCATCGTCGCCGCGGTGGTGGCCATGGCCCACGCCCTCGACCTGCGCGTCGTGGCCGAAGGCGTCGAGACCGCCGAGCAGTTGGAACGGCTGCGGATCCTCGGTTGCGAACAGGTGCAGGGGTACTACTTCGCCAGGCCGGGGCCGCCGGAGGCCACCGACGAACTGGTGCGGGCCGAGAGCAACACGAGCTGGCACGGCCACGTTCCGACGGCCGAGACCTACCGGCCCGACCGCATCCTGGTGGTGGACGACGCCGCCGACGTGCGCCAGCTCGCCCGCATGAGCCTGGCCGCGGTCGGCTTCGAGGTCCACGAGGCCGTCGACGGCGCCAGCGCGCTGGCGATGGCGAGGAAGGTGGTCCCTGACTGCGTGCTCCTCGACCTGACCCTCCCCGACAGCAGCGGCCTCGAGGTGTGCCGGGAGCTGCGGGCCGAGCCGCTGGTGGCCGGGTGCACGATCCTGGTGATCACCTCCCACGACAGCGCGGCCGACAAGGTCGAGGCGTTCTCGTCGGGAGCGGACGACTACATCGTGAAGCCCTTCTCCCCGCGCGACCTGGCGAGCCGGGTCCATGCGGCCATGCGCCGCCGGGGCCACGCACCGCCGGCGGCTCCGATCGGAGCCGAGCAGTGAGCCCGTTGGCGCGGCGCTGGGCCGACCTCCCGCTGCGGGGCAAGGGACTGGTGGTCGTCACCATCCCGCTGCTGGTGATGCTGGCCGACTCGGCCCTGTTGTTCACCATCACCTCCCAGCGGCACCAGTCGATCATCGAAGCCGACAAGAGCATCGCGGTGCGCACCGCTTCCAGCGAGGTGCTGGCGATCATCGTCGATGCCGAGACCGGCGTGCGGGGTTACCTCGCGACCGGGGACGAGCGCTTCCTCGAGCCCTACGACACCGCGCTGCCGCGGTTCCAAGCGCTGGGGAAGAGGTACCCCCAGATCACCGAGGCGTCGTTCGGTTCGCACTTCAGCCACCTGCGGACGCTGGTCACCGACGAGTTCGCCGGGCTGCAGGAGCTCCGGCGAGCCGGGCCGTCGGGGCCACCGGCCGAGCGCCTGCAACGGATGCTCACCGGCAAGGCGACCATGGACCAGATCCGGGGCGAGCTCGCTTCCGTGCAGACGGAGGAGGCCGCGGGCCTGGCCCAGCGCCAGGCCGACGAGCAGCGCTCGTTCCAACTGGCCCAACGCATCATCCTCGGCAGCGTCGTCCTCGGGCTCCTCGGCGGGTTGATGGCGACGCTGCTCTTCGCCAGGAGCGTGGTGCGCCGTATCCGCATCCTCCAGGACAATGCCGACGCGCTGGAGCAGGGATGGGAGCAACGCGACATCGGTCCTGGCAACGACGAGGTCGGGCGGCTCGGCGCCAGCTTGGCCCGCGCCGGTGGCCTGTTGTCGTCCCGCGCCGCCGCGGCCATGGAGGCGTCGCGTCTCAAGTCCGAGTTCCTGGCCAACATGAGCCACGAGATCCGCACGCCGATGAACGGCGTGCTCGGCATGACCCAACTCCTGCTCGGCACGGACCTCAGCCCCGAGCAACGGCAATACACCGAAACGGTGTACCGCTCGGCCGACAGCTTGCTGGCGGTGATCAACGACATCCTCGACTTCTCCAAGATCGAGGCCGGCCGGCTCGACCTCGAGATCGCCGACTTCGAACTGCAGGCCGTGGTCGAGGGGGCGGCCGAGCTCATGGCCGAGCGGGCCCACCAGAAGGGCCTCGAGTTACTGACCGAGATCCCGCCCGACCTGCCCCCGTTCGTGCGGGGCGACGGCGGCCGGTTGCGCCAGGTGCTCGTCAACCTCATCGGCAACGCCGTCAAGTTCACCAGCCGTGGCGAGGTCGCGGTGCGGGTCGAGCAGCTACCGAGCGACGAGCCCGGCTTGCACGTCCGGGTCGAGGTCACCGACACCGGCATCGGGATCTCGCCCGAGGCGCAGGAGGACATCTTCGGGAGCTTCTCGCAGGCCGACGCCTCGACCACGCGAACCTACGGCGGCACCGGGTTGGGTCTGGCGATCTCGCGGCAGCTCGTCGATCTCATGGGCGGCGAGCTCGGCGTGGAGAGCGAGCCCGGCCGGGGCAGCACGTTCTGGTTCACGTTGCGGCTCGACGAGGCCGCAGGCACCGAGCGGCGCCCCGCTCGGCGGACCGCGAACCTCGGCAAGCTCTCGGTGCTCGTCGTCGACGACAACGCGACCAACCGCGAGATCCTCGAGCAGACGTTGCGGGCGTGGGGCGTGCAGCCGGCGATGGCCGTCGGCGGCGTGGACGCGTTGCGCCTTTTGCGCAGCCGGAGCGAGGCGGGCGACCCCTTCACCCTCGGCATCCTCGACTACCACATGCCCGACATGGACGGCATCGCGTTGGCCCGGGCCATCGTCGCCGACCCGACCATCTCCAAGCCGCGCCTGGTGATGCTCACGTCGTCGGGCCTCAGTGAAGACCGCAACATGGCCACCTCGGCGGGCATCCAGGCGTTCCTGACCAAGCCCGTGCGCCAATCGGCGCTCTACGACTGCCTGGTGACGATCGGCGGGTTGGAGGCGGCTACCGAGAACCACGAGCTGATCACCGACGCCTCGTTGGCCCAGGCCAGGTCGAGCGGGGCGGTCCACGTGCTGGTGGTGGAGGACAACGTCGTCAACCAAGAGGTGGCCATGCGGTTGCTCGAGAGCCAAGGGCACCGGGTCGACGTGGCCGGCAACGGCCAGGAGGCGGTCGAGGCGGCCGCCCGCTTCCAGTACGCCGTCGTGTTCATGGACTGTCAGATGCCGGTGATGGACGGCTACGAGGCGACCCGCGCCATCCGCGCCCTCGAAGGCCCGGGACGGCACACGCCGATCATCGCCATGACCGCGGGCGCCATGGTGGGCGAGCGCGAGCGTTGCCTGGCCGCCGGCATGGACGACTACCTCTCGAAGCCGATCCGGCTGACCGAGCTGCGGGACGCGCTGGTGCGGTGGGCCGGCGTCAGCGGCAACAACGGTGCCGGCCATGCCGGCGGCGCCGCCGACGCGCCCGACACCGGTTCCACCGGCGTGCTCGACCCCGGCGTCATCAGCGGTCTTCGCGAGCTCGACCATCGCGGCGGGGGCATGGCCGAGCTGGTCGACCTCTTCATCCGCGACACCGTCAGCCGGCTCGACGACCTCGGCCGCGGCATCGCCGCCGGCGACGCCTCCCAGGTTGCGCGGGCGGGCCACACCCTCAAGGGCAGCAGCGCCAACCTCGGCGCCTCCGCCATGGCCGACCTGTGCGAAGAGATCCAGGCCTCGGCCACGAACCACGCGCTCGACGGCGCCGCCGACGTGCTCCGCCGCCTCGAAGCCGAGTTCCGCCGCGTGCGGGCGGCGCTGACGGCCGCCTTCCCCGGTTAGAGGCCCGCTTCCCGGGCCCGCACGATGGCTTCGGCGCGGGTCGAGAGGTGGAGCTTGCCGAGCACGTTGGAGAGGTGGTTCTTCACCGTCTTGGTGCTGATCACGAGCCTGCGGGCGATGGCGGCGTTGTCGAGGCCGGCGCCGACGAGGCGGAGGATCTCGCGCTCGCGGATCGTGAGCTCGGCGAAAGCCGGCGACGAGCCCCGGCCTTCGGCGAACAGGGCCGCGGCCTTGTCGGCCACGGCCGAGCCGAGCACGAGGTCGCCGGCGGCCACGGCCCGCACGGCTCGGTCGATCTGATCGCGCGTCGCGCCCTTCACCAGGTAGCCGCGCGCGCCGCAGCGGAGGGCGGCGAACACGAGGTCTTCGTCGTCGTGCATCGTGAGCACGAGCACGGCCGTGCCCGGCGCCCGCTCGAGGATGCGCTTGGTCGCTTCGAGGCCGGAACCGCCCGGCATGGTCAGGTCCATCAGCACCACGTCGGGACGCAGCTCTGCCGCCATCTCGACGGCCGCGGCCGCGGTCTCGGCCTCGCCCACCACGTCCACGTCGGGTAGCGAGGTCAACAGGGCCGACAAGCCGAGCCGGAAGACGGGGTGGTCGTCGACGATCAACACCGAGCACGTCGTCATGGTCGGCCGCCGCCGACGCACGGCAGTCGGGCGACGAGGCGGGTGCCGCCGCCCGGCCGTTCGAGGAGGAGGACCGTGCCCTCGACCTCGGCGGCCCGCTCGCGCATGGCCATGATGCCGACGCCGACCGGCCGGTCCGACGCGCCGCCGATGCCGTCGTCGTCGACCTGGATCTCGATGGCCGAACCGACGGTGAGCCGCACCGAGCACTGGCGCGCACCCGCGTGGCGGTCGACGTTCCGCAACGCCTCGACGATGATCCGGTAGGCGGCGGTCTCGCTGGCGGGCGAGAGCGCGCTCAGGTCGTCGGGTAGGTCGAGCTCGCCCTCGACCGCTGACACCGCCGACGCCTCGCTGCGCACGGCGTCGACCAGCCCGAGTTGGTCGAGGGCGGGTGGCCTGGTCTCGTAGGCGAGCCGGCGGATGTCGACGACGGCGGCGCCGAGCTCGTGCGACAGCCGGACGAGGAGGCTCCTGGCCGCGTCGACGTCCATGTTCGGGTCGAGGGTGGCGGCCAGGGCCTCGACGCCGTTGGCCACGCCGGCGACGGTCGGGCCGATGCGGTCGTGGAGCTCGCGCCGCAACTTCCGGCGCTCGTCGTGGCGCGCCGTGGCCTGCAACTGCTGGGCCTTGGTGACGTCGTCGACCAAGCGCACGATCACGCCGACGTGGTTGCCCATGTCCTCGAACATCTGGCGGTCGGCGGCGGTGAGGCGCGTGCCCGCCCACCGGCCGATGACGAGCCGGCCGCCGACGGTACCGGTGCCGAGGGGTACGGTCACG
>JAXDPV010000127.1:0-2519 GCA_034668185.1 Actinomycetota bacterium | reverse complement strand
CGGGCCGGCGCCACCGGCGTGGCCGTTTCCCTCGCCCTGTGGAACCAGGAGCTCGAGGTCGAGCGGCTGCAGAAGCGGCTGCAGCTCCCCCGTCACCTGGTCGAGGTGTTCTCCAACGACCCCCGGCTCTCCGACCTGGCGTCTTGGGAGCCGGAGGAGCGGGCGCCGCTGGCCAACGCCGACGCCGGCGAGCAGCGCATCGGCGCCCGTGGCTTCGGCGGCGGGCGGCGCCGGCGATGACGGCCTCGGCCTCGGTCGAGATCGCGGCCCCGGTCGACCGGGTGTGGTCGCTGCTCTCCGACCTCTCCCGCATGGGCGAGTGGAGCCCGGAAACCGAACGCATCGAGTGGAAGGGCGGGGCCACCGGTCCTGCCCTCGGGGCGGTGTTCGAGGGCCACAACCAAAAGGGCAAGCGGAAGTGGTCGACCACGTGCCGCATCTCGGCCTTCGAACCCAACCGCGAGTTGGCCTGGGACGTGACCTCGGTCGGCGGCCTCAAGGTCGCCCGCTGGCGCTACCTCTTGGAGCCCGTCGGCGACGGCGCCACCCGGTTGTCGGAATCCACCGAAGACCAGCGGGGCCGCCTCGTCACGTTCTTCGGCACCCTCGCCTCTGGCGTCAAGGACCGTGCCACCCACAACCACGCCGGAATGGTCGCGACCCTCGAACGCATCAAGTCCGCCGCCGAGGCCTAGCCGTTTGGGAAGGGCCGGAGCGCGATTGCGTATTGCCGCTTCCCAAACGGTTACTGGGACTCGTTGAGGGCGGCGGTCTTGGCCCGCTTGGCGGCGCGGCCCCGTTCGGTGGCGTCGAGGACGACCTTGCGCAACCGCACCGACTTGGGCGTGACCTCGACACACTCGTCCTCGCCGATGAACTCGAGGGCCTGCTCGAGCGACATGTGTTGCGCCGGGATGAGGCGCTCGTAGACCTCGGCCGTCGACGAGCGGATGTTGTTGAGCTTCTTCTCTTTGGTCGGGTTGATGTCCATGTCGTCGGCCCGGGAGTTCTCGCCGACGATCATCCCCTCGTAGACGTCGATGCCGGGCCCGAGGAAGAGCACGCCGCGCTCCTGCAACGCCATCAGGGCGTAGGTCGTCGTCGGCCCCTTGCGGTCGGCGACCAGCGAACCGTTGGACCGGGTGCGGATGGCGCCGAACCACGGCTCCCACCGCTCGAACACGTGGTGCAACAGCCCGGTGCCCCGGGTCTCGGTGACGAACTCGGTGCGGAAGCCGATCAGCCCACGCGCCGGCACCAGGTACTCCAACCGGATCCAGCCGGTGGCGTGGTTGACCATGTGCTCCATCCGCCCCTTGCGCATGGCCAGCAGTTGGGTCACCACGCCGAGGTAGTCCTCGGGCACGTCGATCGAGACCCGCTCGACGGGTTCGTGCACCTTCCCGTTGATCTCCCGGGTCAGCACCTGGGGCTTGCCCACCACCAGCTCGAAGCCCTCGCGGCGCATGATTTCGACGAGCACGGCCAGTTGCAGCTCGCCCCGCCCCTGCACCTCCCACGTGTCGGGCCGCTCGGTGGGCAGCACCCGCAGCGACACGTTGCCGACGAGCTCGGCGTCGAGCCGGCCCTTCACCAACCGGGCCGTCAGCTTCGTCCCCTCGGCCCCGGCCAGCGGTGAGGTGTTGATCCCGACGGTCATCGACAGCGACGGCTCGTCGACGTGGATGACCGGCAGCGGCCTGGGGTCGTCGGGGTCGGCGAGGGTCTCGCCGATCGTCACCTCGGGCAATCCGGCCACGGCGATGATCTCGCCAGGACCGACCTCCACCGCGTCGACCCGGTCGAGGGCCTGGGTGACGTACACCTCGGTGATCTTGGCCTTCTCCACCGAACCGTCGGCCCGGCACCACGCCACCTGCTGGCCCTTGCGGATCGTGCCCTCGTACACCCGGCAGATCGCCAGCCGCCCGACGTAGGGCGAAGCGTCGAGGTTGGTGACCAACGCCTGCAACGGGTGGCCCTCGGTGTAGACGGGCGCGGGGATGGTCTCGACCAGGAGCTCGAACAGCGGCTTCAGGTCGGTGCCCGGCGTGTCCACGTCGGTGGAGGCCGAACCGGCGCGGGCGTTGGCGTAGACGATCGGGAACTCGATCTGGTGCGCGTCGGCGCCGAGGTCGATGAACAGCTCGTAGATGGCGTCGAGCACTTCCACCGGCCGCGCGTCCGAGCGGTCGATCTTGTTGATCGCCACGACCACCGGCAGCCGGGCCTCGAGCGCCTTGCGCAATACGAAGCGTGTCTGCGGCAGCGGGCCCTCGGACGAGTCGACCAGCAGCAGCACGCCGTCGACCATCGTCAGCCCGCGCTCCACCTCGCCGCCGAAGTCGGCGTGGCCGGGCGTGTCGACGATGTTCAGGCGGATCCCATCGACGTCGACGGCGGTCTGCTTGGCGAGGATGGTGATGCCCTTCTCGCGCTCCAGGTCGCCCGAATCGAGCACGCGGTCCACCACGGCCTGGTTGGCGCGGAACGCACCAGTCTGGCGCAGGAGCGCATCG
>JAXDPV010000126.1:0-14880 GCA_034668185.1 Actinomycetota bacterium | reverse complement strand
CGGACGGGACCCGCTTGGCATAAACCTCACGCCGTGGGTCATGGCATTCGACGGCTCTAAGTCAGACAACTCGCCACCAGCAAACTCGTGCGGCGACTAGCCACCCTCGCTCTGCTCGTGCTGGCTGCGGCCGCGGGTCCCGCCGGAGCGGTCGAGGTTGGTCGCGATACCTCACCGGGCACCATCGTCACGACAGACAAGACCCCTGGCGACGAGACGACGACCGAACAACCCGAGCGCGACGACAACGGCAAGTGGTTCATGTACCAACTCGTCCTGTGGTCCCCGGACACGGGCTTCTGCGTCCAACGCCGGTGGACCCGGGACCAGGCCTACGCCGAGCGCCAGAACCGAACCGGCTTCGCCATCCGTTTCGACCGCACTAGTGGGGCGCCGAGGCTCGAGTGCCCGAAGAACGCGGTCGCCGCACCGCCCAACCTCCGACAGATCGCCGAGGCGGCGTGGCAGGAGGTGAAGAACCTGCCCGTACCGACGCTCGCCATCGAGCCCGACCATGCCATCACCGGCAAGAAGGTCTACCTCCAGATCGCCGGCGAACGATCCTGGAGCGAGACCGTCGACAACCCCATCGGCGACGACATCACCATCACGGCCACGTCCGACTACGCCATCGACTGGGGCGACCAGCGCCAGGCCCCGACCACCACCACATCCCAAGGCGGCCCGTGGCCGAGCGGCGACGTCACCCACACCTACACCGACGCCGCCCAGGCCAGGACGATCACTGTCACCCAACGCTGGACGGCAACCTGGCGAGCAGGCCAGGCCACCGGAAACCTCACCGACCTCCGGACCCAAGCCCAACCGCTCACCTTCGAAGTCCGCCAACTCCAAGCCGTCCGCGACCGCTGACGCTGGCACAATGTGGCATGACAGACATCAGCGTCGTGAAGCTCGTCATCCGCCTGCTCGGCGGCATCGCCATCGGCCTCGGGCTCGCGCTGTTCCTGCTCATCTGGAAGCTCGTCCAGTACCAGAAGCCGCCGGAAGCGTCGGAGGTCGCGCTGGTCGGCTTCGTCGCCTCGGGGTTCACCGGCTCCCTTGGCTACATCGGCGGGCTGCTGACCACGACCCACACGGACTCGTCCGCGCCCTCGCCATCGGAGACGCCCGTAGCATCGGACGGGTGAACGACGACCTCTGGGAGACCCACGCCACGTGGTGGCAGGAGGGATTCTCGGAGGGCGCCGACCCGGAGTACGAGGAGCAGATCCTGCCGATGGCGGCCGAGCACCTCGAAGGCGCGACCACGATGCTCGACGTCGGCACCGGCGAAGGCCAGGTGGCCCGGCTGGCGCTCGCCAGAACGACGACCGTCGAGACCGCCGTCGGCATCGACCCGACCCTGGCTCAAATCCAAGAAGCGCAAACACGAGGCAAGGGCCCGGCTTACGCCAGGGCAGGAGCGGCCAACCTCCCGTTCAAAGACCAAAGCTTCGACGCCGTCGTCGCCTGCCTCGTGTTCGAACATATCGAGCAGGTCGACCAAGCCATCGAAGAGGTGGCGAGGGTCCTCCACCCAGGAGGAAGGTTCCTCTTCTTCCTCAACCACCCGCTCCTCCAGACACCGAACAGCGGATGGATCGACGACACCATCCTCGAAGAGCAGTACTGGCGCATCGGCCCGTACCTGACCGAGGATCGCACCATCGAAGAGGTCGAGAAAGACGTTTTCATCCCCTTCATCCACCGCCCGCTGAGCCGGTACGTCAACGCCCTCGCCAGCAACAACCTGCACGTCACCAAGATGGAGGAACCGGCCCCACCGCCAGGCTTCATCGAACGGGCCAAGGAGTACGAGGAGGCGGCGACGATCCCGAGGCTCCTCTTCCTCAGGTGCGAGAAAGCCAAATGAGCGAGTTCCTGATCGTCACCGGCCTCAGCGGCGCCGGCGGGTCGACCGCGGCCACGGTGTTCGAAGACCTGGGCTGGTTCGTCATCGACAACCTGCCGCCCCCGCTGATTCCGAAGGTGGCCGAACTCGCGTCCCACCCCGTGACCGAGACCGAGAAGATCGCCCTCGTCGCCTGGACGAGCCCGTTCCTCGAAGAGCTGCTCCCCGCCATCGACCAGCTCACCAAGGCGACCGGGAGACGGACCCGCATCCTCTTCCTCGAAGCCAGCGACGAAGTCCTCATCAGGAGGTACGAGGACCGGAGGAGGAGGCACCCGGTCGCATCGACCGGCGGCGTGGCCGAGAGCATCGAACGGGAACGCCAACTGCTCGAGCCGGTGAAGGCCAGGGCCGACGTCGTCGTCGACACCACCGAGCTCAACGTCCACCAGCTCAGGGACCGCCTCACCGGCCTGTTCGCCCCCGAGCACAACCACGCCGCCATGCAGACGAGCGTGGTGTCGTTCGGCTACAAGCACGGCATCCCCCTCGACGTCGACAACGTCTTCGACTGCCGCTTCCTCCCCAACCCCCACTGGGTCGACGAGCTCCGGCCACTCACCGGCCTCGACCAGAAGGTCAAGGATTACGTCCTCGCCCAGCCGGAGACGGCCACGTTCCTCGAACACATGGGCCACCTCCTCGACCTCCTCCTGCCGGCCTACGCCAAGGAGGGCAAGAGCTATCTCACGTTCGCCATCGGGTGCACCGGGGGTAGGCACCGCAGCGTGGTGCTGGCCCAGGAGATCGGTCGCCTCATCGAGGAACGGGGGATCACCCCCAACGTCGTCCACCGCGACGTCGACCGCCCATGACCAACGTGGTCGCCCTCGGCGGAGGACACGGCACCGCCGCCACCCTCGGCGCGGCCAGGAAGTATGCGACCACCATCACCGCCATCGTCTCCGTCGCCGACGACGGCGGCAGCAGCGGACGGCTGAGGCAAGCCCTCGGCATCCCGGCCCCGGGCGACCTCAGGAGATGCCTCGTCGCCCTGGCCAAGGGCGACAACCCTCAGGACAACCCGGTGGCCATGGCCTTCGAGCACCGCTTCGGCGACGACGCCGACCCGGGCCTCAAGGGCCACGCCCTCGGCAACCTCGTCATCGCCGGCCTCACCGCCGCCACCGGCAACTTCGTCGAAGCCCTCCACCACGCCGGCCGGATGCTCGAAGCCCAGGGCCGGGTCCTCCCCGCCACCGCCGACGCCGTCGTCCTCAAGGCGGTGGCCGCCGGGGGCGAGGTCGAAGGACAGGTTGCGGTGGCCAAGACCAGCCGCATCGCCTACGTCACCGTCGTCCCCCCCGATGCACGGCCGCCGGAACAAGCGCTCGACGCCATCGAGCACGCCGACCAGCTCGTCCTCGGCCCCGGAAGCCTGTTCACCAGCGTGCTGGCGGTGGTCGCGGTCCCCGCCATCAGGCAGGCCTTGGCCCAGCGCACGCAGACACAACGCCTGGTCTACGTCTGCAACCTCAGAACCAGCGCCGAGACCGTGGGCTTCGACGTGGCCGCCCACCTCGACGCCCTCACCGCCCACGGGGTCGAGCCCGACGTCGTCCTCCACGACCCGGCGGCGGGCATGGCCACGGGTAGACCGAGCACCGACATCCAGATCGTGGAGGCCGACCTGGCCACCGACGACCAGACGGCCCACGACCCGGCGAAACTGGCACGAGCCCTGGCCGATCTGGTCGGATAGCCCCAAGTCAACAAATGAGGAGCTGAGCAGACATGGCCGTACGAGTCGGCATCAACGGGTTCGGGCGCATCGGGCGCAACTTCTTCCGGGCGGCGATGCAGCGGGGGGTCGACATCGACTTCGTGGCCGCCAACGACCTCGGCTCGGTCGAGCTCATGGCCCACCTCCTCACCCACGACTCGATCCTCGGCAACTGGGACGCCGACGTCGAGGTCGTCGGCGACGGCATCAAGGTCAACGGCGACACCCTCAAGATCCTCGCCGAGCGCGACCCGGCCAAGCTCCCGTGGGGCGACCTCGGCGTCGACGTCGTCATCGAGTCGACCGGCCTCTTCACCGCCCGTGAAAAGGCGGCCATGCACCTCGACGCCGGCGCCCCCCTCGTGATCGTCAGCGCCCCCAGCGCGGGCGCCGACGCCACCTTCGTGGTCGGCGTCAACGACGACACCTTCGACAAGGCCACCCACAAGGTCGTGTCCAACGCCTCGTGCACCACCAACTGCTTCGTGCCGATGGTCAAGGTCCTCGACGACGCCTTCGGTGTCGAGAAGGGGCTGATGACGACCGTCCACGCCTACACCGCCAGCCAGGCCCTCGTCGACGGCCCGGCCAGCAAGGACCTCAGGGAGGCCAGGGCCGCGGCCATCAACGTGATCCCGGCGTCCACCGGAGCCGCCCGGGCCACCGCCCTCGTGCTCGAGTCGATGAAGGGCCGCGTCGACGGCACCTCCCTCCGGGTGCCCGTGCCCGACGGCTCCATCACCGACTTCACCGCCATCTTGAACAAAGAGGTGACCGTCGACGAGGTCAACGCCGCCTTCAAGGCCGCGGCCGACAGCGGCCCGCTGTCGAAGGTGCTCGTCTACTCGGAAGACCCCATCGTCAGCAGCGACATCGTGGGCTCGCCCGCGAGCTGCACCTTCGACGCCCCCCTCACCATGGTGATCGGCAACCTGGTCAAGGTCATGGGTTGGTACGACAACGAGTGGGGCTACTCCAACCGCATCGTCGACCTCATCCTCAAGACCGCCGGCGCGTGACCCCGGTTCCTCAGCTCGAGGACCTGCCCGACGTCACGGGCAGGTCGGTGCTGCTGCGCGCCGACTTCAACGTGCCCATCACCGACGGCAAGATCGACGACGACCTCCGCATCCGCGCTGCGCTCCCCACCATCACGTGGTTGCAGGAGCACGGCGCGGCCCGTATCACCGCGTGCAGCCACCTCGGCCGGCCCAAGGGCAAGCCCGATCCCAGGTACTCGATGGCGCCGGTCAGGGAGCGCCTCAACGAGCTCGCCCCCGAGGTCGAGTTGCTCGAGAACCTGCGCTTCGACCCGGGCGAGGAGGCCAACGACCCGGCCTTCGTCGACAAGCTGATCGAGGGCCACGACGTCTACGTCGACGATGCCTTCGGCGCCGCCCACCGGGCCCACGCATCCATCGTCGGCCCGCCCGAGCGCGGCCTCCCCAGCGCGGCCGGCCGCCTGCTGGCCAAGGAGGTCGAGGTCCTCGGCGGCCTCCTCGACGACCCGGCCCGGCCGTTCGTCGCCATCCTCGGCGGGTCGAAGGTGAGCGACAAGCTCGGCGTGATCGAGGCCCTGCTGAACCGGGTCGACCGTCTCCTCGTCGGCGGCGCCATGTGCTTCACCTTCTTCAAGGCCCTCGACCGGCCCGTCGGCGATTCCCTCCTCGAAGAGGACCAGGTCGAGACCTGCCGCCGCCTCCTCGACGACCACGGCGACAAGCTCCTGCTCCCCGAGGACGTCGTCGGTCTCGGCCCCAACGGCGAGGTCCGCATGGTCGGCCAGCGGGTGCCCGAGGGATGGAAGGGCCTCGACATCGGCCCGGGCGCGGCCGCGGCGTTCGGGGAGGTCATCGGCAACGCCCGCACCGTCTTCTGGAACGGGCCCATGGGGGTGTTCGAGGACCCCCGCTTCGAGGCCGGCACCCGGGCCGTGGCCGAAGCCTGCGCCGAGACCAAGGCGTTCACCGTCGTCGGCGGGGGCGACAGCGCCGCCGCGCTGGCCAAGTTCCGCCTCGACGACGACATCGACCACGTCTCCACCGGCGGCGGCGCCTCCCTCGAGTTCCTCGAACAGGGCGACCTCCCCGGCCTGGCCGCCCTCAGAAAGGCCTCCAATGCCTGACGCCGGCCGCAAGCCGATCATCAGCGGCAACTGGAAGATGCACTGCAACCACTTCGAGGCCATCCAGCTCGTGCAGAAGATCTCCTACGCCATCCCGAAGCAACGCTTCGACGCCGTCGACGTCTCGGTCCACCCGCCCTTCACCGACATCCGCTCGATCCAGACGGTGCTCGACGCCGACAAGATCCCCCTCCTCCTCGGCGCCCAGAACTGCCACTGGGAGGAGCAAGGGGCCTTCACCGGCGAGGTCAGCCCGGGAATGCTCGACAAGCTGAACGTCAAGCTGGTGATCGTCGGTCACTCGGAGCGCAGGGAGCTGTTCGGCGAGACCGACGAGGCCGTGAACCACAAGGCCCACGCCGTCTTCCGCCACGGCATGACCCCCATCGTCTGCGTCGGCGAGACGTTGGCCGAGCGGGAGGCCGGGGCCACCGAGGAGAAGGTCACCACCCAGGTGACCGCCGCCCTCCACGGCCTCAGCCCCGACCAGGCGAGCCGCCTCGTCCTGGCCTACGAGCCCATCTGGGCCATCGGCACCGGGCGCACGGCCAGCGCCGAGGACGCCCAGGCGATCTGCGCCCTCATCAGGCAGCTCGTCGGTGAACAGGTGTCGAAGGACGCGGCCGCGGCGGTGCGGGTGCAGTACGGCGGCTCGGTCAAGCCGACCAACATCGCCGAGCTCATGGCCAAGCCCGACATCGACGGCGCCCTGGTGGGGGGCGCATCGCTCGTTGCCGACGACTTCGCCCGGATCGTCGGTTGGGAAGCACCGTGACGCCGGTCACGGGTGCTAGCGTTCTTTACGAACAGGTTACGAGAAGGAGCCTCTCGTCGTGCTGACCACCGCTGTCATCGTCGTGATCCACGTGATCGTGTCGCTGCTGCTCATCCTGCTCATCCTGTTGCACAGCGGGCGTGGAGGAGGCCTCTCCGACATGTTCGGCGGGGCCGTGGGCAACGCGGCTGCGGGCTCGACCGTGGTCGACCGCAACCTCGACCGGATCACCGTGGCCACCGCGGTGATCTTCGCCTTCACCACCGTCATCCTGGCCATCCGGCTGCAGTAACCCCCCAACACGTGCCCGGGGCACGACGTGCGCCCGCGGACAAGGAGGTTCCGTCTTGGAACGAACTCGACGGCGGACAGCGCTGTTCGCTTTGCTCGCCATCATCGGCCTGGTCGCCGCCGCCTGCGGCAGCGACAAGAGCCCGAGCAGTAGCGGGAGTGACACCACCGCGCCCTCGTCACAGAAGGCCGGCGGGACCGTCCTCTTCGCCGGTGAGCAGGAGCCGACCAGCCTGAACTGGCTGACCTCGGCCGACAACGCCGCCTGGACGCAGTACGTCATGAACTGGGTCTGGCCGGGCGTGGAGTACTCGAAGCCCGACGGCTCCATCGTGACCAACGACGACCTCGTCAGCAACGTCGAGCTCACCAGCAAGAGCCCGCAGACCGTCGTGTACACGATCAACCCCAAGGCCACCTGGTCCGACGGCACGCCGATCACCGTCGACGACTTCAAGTTCTACGCCGACGCCCAGAGCGGCAAGGACGAGAAATACGACCCGGCCGGAACCACCGGCTACGAGGACATCGCCAGCATCACCGGCACCGACAATGGCAAGACGGTGACGGTCGTCTTCACCAAGCCGTTCGCCGACTGGAAGGCACTGTTCGACTACATCTTCCCGGCCCACTACTTCAAGGCCAAGGGCGGCGGCGACCCGGTCAAGGGTTGGGTCGACGGCTTCAAGGTCGAGAGCCTCGGCGATATGTCCGGCTTCGTGTCCGGTGGCCCGTACACGGTCACCGAGTACAAGAAGGGCCAGAGCATGACCCTGACCAAGAACGCCAAGTACTGGGGCACGCCCGGCCTGCTCGACAAGATCGTCGTTCCCTGGATCACCGACGCCACCCAGCAGCCGGCGGCGCTCGAGAACAAGGAAGCCGACGTCATCTTCCCGCAGGCCCAGCTCGACCTCGTCCAGCAGGTGAAGAACATCCCCGGCATCAAGTCGACGGTTGGCTTCGGCACCTTCTGGGAGCACATGGACTTCAACTTCTCCAACAAGCACCTTGCTGACCTGAAGGTCCGCCAGGCGCTGGTGAAGGCCCTCGACCGGGGCGAGATCGTCAAGCGCCTTCCCGGCCAGTTCTCGGACAAGGCCCAGGTGCTCGACAACCGCATCTACTTCCCTGGCAGCAAGAACTACAAGGCCCACGGGAAGGACGCCGGCTACGGCACCCGTGATGTCGCCGGGGCCAAGAAGCTGCTCACCGACGCCGGCTACACCATCGGCGCCGATGGCATCGCGGCCAAGGGTGCCGACAAGCTGAGCCTCAAGCTGGTGTGGCGTGATCCCAACCCCCGCCGCCAGCAAACGGCCCAGCTCGTCCAGTCGCAGCTCAAGGAAGCCGGCTTCGACGTCGTGCTGGCCCCGCAACCCGACTTCAAGTTCCTCGACGCCGGCGCCTTCGACATCGCGCTGTTCGGCTGGACCGGCGGCACGGTGCTGTCGGCCAACACGTCGATCTACGTGCCGGGTGGCGGCCAGAACTACTCGAAGAACACCGATCCGGTCATCAAGGACCTGTTCGACAAGGCGAACGTCGAGCTCGACGACGTCAAGCGGGCCGACCTGATGAACCAGATCGACGACCAGCTCTGGAAGGACCTGCCCACGGTCTCGCTGTTCCAGGTGCCCGAGTTCCTGGCCAGCCGCGACACGGTCGTCGGCCCCGAGTACAACGGGTACCAGGGTCCTGGCTGGAACTATCCGAAGTGGTCACTGAAGTAACCAGCTCGGGGCAGTAGCTTTCTGTCCACCAGTTGTGTCTCCCGGGGGGCCGCGCTGCGGCCCCCCGGGTTCGTTTCAGCGGCCGCTCTCCGGGGAGGTGAAAGGCCCGCTTGTTGCCGTTCATCGTCCGCCGATTGCTGGTCTCGATCCCGCTGCTGGCGGTCTCGTCGTTCCTCGTGTTCGTGTTGGTCGCCAACAGCGGCGACCCCCTGCAGGACCTGCGGGTCAACCCCCGCATCGCCCCGGCCACGATCAAGGCCAAGGAGCGCGAGCTCCACCTCGACCAGCCGGTGATCACCAGGTACGGCATCTGGGTGAAGGACGTGGTGCGGGGCGATTTCGGCACCGACAACCACGGCAGCTCGGTGCGGCCACAGCTCTGGCGGGCCCTGCAGGTGACGCTGCGATTGGTCGTGGTTGCGCTGATGGTCGCGGTGGTGGTGGCCGTGCTCGTCGGGGTGGTGAGCGCGATCCGCCAGTACTCGCTCTTCGACTACTCCTCGACCTTCGCCGCCTTCCTCTTCTTCTCCCTGCCGGTGTTCTGGCTGGCCGCGCTGCTGAAGGAGTTCGCCGCCATCCGGGTCAACAACCTGTTCGGCCGCCAGCTCGTGTTCACCATCGGCCAGCAGAGCCCCGACTTCCACGGCGGCTTCTTCGCCCGCCTCGGCGACATGGCCGGCCACACCGTGCTGCCGGCGCTGACCCTGATCCTCATCAGCTTCGCCCAGTACAGCCGCTACACCCGCTCGTCGATGCTCGACGTGATGTCGAGCGACTACGTCCGCACCGCCCGGGCCAAGGGCATCACGTCTCGCAGGGTGATCTTCAACCACGCGCTGCGCAACGCCATGATCCCGTTGGCCACCATCGTGGCCCTCGACTTCGGGGCCGTGATCGGTGGCGCGGTCGTGACCGAGAAGGTCTTCGGTTGGCACGGCATGGGCACGATGTTGATCACCGGGGTGACCCAGTTCGACGTCAACCTCGTGCAAGCCTGGCTGATGGTCACCGCCGTGGTCGTGGTGTTGTTCAACCTCCTGGCCGACATCGCCTACGCCTACCTCGACCCGAGGATCCGTCTTGGCTGACCTCGAGACCCCTGCGCCCGTCGCCGACGAAGTGGTCGTGCCCGGAGGCCCGGTCGCCGGCGGCGGCCGCGGCGAGTTCGGCGTCGAGGCTCGGAGCCAGTGGCGCATGGTCACCAGGCGGTTCCTCCGCCACCGCCTGGCCATGGCCAGCTTGGTCGTGCTCGTGCTGGTGATCCTGCTGTCGCTCGTCGGGGGCCGGGTGTGGAAGTACGACTACACCCAGATCACGCCCGAGTTCTCGACCGGGCCTTCGTGGGGCCACCCCATGGGCACCGACGGGCCTGGCCACGACACCTTCGCCCAGGTGTTGCGGGGGGCGCAGAAGTCGGTGCAGATCATGCTGCTGGTCGCGCTGTTCTCGACCGGCATCGGCGTGCTCATCGGCGCGGTGGCCGGCTACTACCGGGGCAAGGTCGACGCCGTGCTGATGCGGGCCATCGACCTGTTGCTGACGATCCCGACGCTCGCCATCCTGGCCGTGCTGTCGAACAAGGTGCGCCAGAGCGGTTCGTGGTTCGGCATCGCGCTGATCATCGCCGCCCTGGTCTGGACGACGATCGCCCGCATCGTGCGGGCCGAGGTGCTGTCGGTGCGGGAGAAGGAGTTCGTCGAAGCCGCCCGGGCCGCCGGGGCCAACGACTGGCGCATCATCACCCGCCACTTGCTGCCCAACGTCGTGGGCTCGATCATCGTGGCCGCCACCTTGACGATGGCGGCGGCCATCCTGATCGAGACGACGCTTTCGTACCTGGGGTTGGGCATCCGGGTGCCCGACACCTCGTTGGGTTTGCTGGTGTCCGACGGCCAGTCGTCGGCCCAGACCAGGCCGTGGCTCTTCTATTTCCCCGGTCTCTTCATCATCATCATCGTGCTGTGCGTGAACTTCATCGGCGACGGGTTGCGGGATGCGTTCGACCCGAAGCAGACGCGGGTGCGGGCATGACGGCCTCCCGGCGGGCGCCGTTGCTCGAGGTGTCCGACCTCCAGGTCGAGTTCCCCACCGAGGACGGCGTCGTCCACGCCGTGCGGGGCGTGAGCTATTCGCTGGAGGCGGGCGAGGTGCTCGGCATCGTGGGCGAGTCGGGTTCGGGCAAGTCGGTGTCGTCGTTGGCGTTGATGGGGTTGCTGCCCCGGGGCGCCCGCATCTCGGGCTCGGCCAAGTACCGGGGCGACGAGCTGCTCGGGTTGGAGGCGCGGGACCTGAATGTGATCAGGGGCAAGAAGGTCGCGATGATCTTCCAGGACCCGATGACGTCGTTGAACCCGGTGCATCGGGTCGGCGCTCAGATCGGTGAGGCCATCTGGGCCGCGGGCGTGCTGTCGAAGGGCGACGCGAACAAGCGGGCCGTCGAGTTGCTCGACCTGGTCGGCATTCCCCAAGCCGGTTCACGGGCCCGCTCGTACCCGCACGAGTTCTCGGGCGGTATGCGCCAGCGGGCCATGATCGCCATGGCCATGGCCAACGACCCCGACGTGTTGATCGCCGACGAGCCGACCACCGCCCTTGACGTGACCGTCCAGGCCCAGATCCTCGAGACCTTGCGCAAGGTGCAGGGCGAGACCGGCGCGGCCATGATCCTCATCACCCACGACCTCGGGGTGGTGGCCAACATGTCCGACCGGGTGATGGTGATGTACGCCGGCCGGCCGGTGGAGTACGGCACCGTCGACGACCTCTACGAACGGCCGCGGATGCCCTACACGGTCGGCCTGTTGGGCTCGCTGCCGCGGCTCGACGCCGAGGGCGAGCGGCTGACGCCGATCACGGGCTCGCCGCCTTCGTTGTTGAACCTGCCCGCGGGTTGCCCGTTCGCGCCACGCTGCCCGATGGTGCGCGACCGTTGCCTGTCGGAGGAACCGCCGTTGTACCTGACCGACGAGGTGGAGCACGTGGCCGCGTGTCACTTCTGGATGGAGCTCGGGGGCGAGGTCATCGCCACCGAGGTGTTCGAGGTCACGACCGTCGACGACGCCGAGCCGTTGTCGTGACCGCGTTGCTCGAGGTCACCGACCTGGTCAAGCACTTCCCGGTGCGGGGCGGGGGCGTGGTCAGCCGGACGTTGGGGTGGGTGCAGGCGGTGAGCGGGGTGTCGCTGACCATCGCCGCCGGCGAGACCCTGGGCGTGGTGGGGGAGTCGGGGTGCGGCAAGTCCACCTTGGGGCGCACGATCATGCAACTGACGCCGGCGACGTCGGGGTCGGTGGTGTTCGACGGCGTCGAGCTCACGTCGTTGAAGCGCTCGGCCATGCGGAAGGTGCGGCGCGACCTGCAGATCGTGTTCCAGGACCCGTACGCGTCGCTCGATCCCCGGATGCCGGTGAGCGCGATCATCGGCGAGCCGTTGCGCATCCACGGTCGGTGGGGTTCCGGTCGTTCGGGCAAGGACGCGGTGGCCGAGCTGTTGCGCCTGGTCGGGTTGAACCCGGAGCACGCCAACCGCTACCCGCACGAGTTCTCCGGTGGCCAGCGCCAGCGCATCGGCATCGCCCGGGCCCTGGCGTTGGAGCCGAAGCTATTGGTGCTCGACGAGCCGGTTTCTGCCCTCGACGTGTCCATCCAGGCCGGCGTGTTGAACCTGCTGGAGGACCTGCAGGGGCGGTTGGGGTTGTCGTACATGTTCATTGCCCACGACCTGTCGGTGGTGCGCCACATCTCCGACCGGGTGGCGGTGATGTACCTAGGCAAGATCGTGGAGACCGGTTCTCGGGCCGAGATCTACGGCCACCCGTCGCACCCGTATACCCGGGCGTTGCTGTCGGCCGTGCCCTTGCCCGACCCGAAGCGTGAGCGGTTGCGCAAGCGGATCCTGTTGCAGGGCGACATCCCTTCGCCCGTCGACCCGCCTTCGGGTTGCCGTTTCCGCACCCGGTGCCAGGTGTTCGCCTCGGAGCTGACCGATGCGCAGCGTTCGTTGTGCGTGTCGGAGGAGCCGGCGTTGGAGGACCGGGGGCAGGGTCACCCGTCGGCGTGCCACTACGCCCGGGTCGAAGCGGTCGTGTAAATGGCCGCGGGCTCGCGGCGACGGCGGGGGCTGATCCTGCTCGTGGCCCTGGTGGTCGGCGCCGGCGTGGGCTTGGGCGCCACACGGTTGTTCGGTCGTGACGACAAGGGCGGCCCCGGTGTCGCGTCGTCTCGTTCGGTGTTCCGGGCGGCGGTGGTGCGGCCGGCTTCGCTTGACCCTGCGCAGGCTCGGACGGTCGACGAGCTGTTGGTGGCCGACCAGTTGTTCGACTCGCTGACGGCCTACGACCCGGTGACGCTGGAGCCGGTGCCGTCGCTGGCGGCCTCGTGGTCGGCGTCGGCCGACCAGCAGCACTGGGACTTCACCTTGCGGCCCGACGCGGTGTTCTCCGACGGCACGCCGGTGCGGGCGTCGGACGTGAAGGCGTCGTTCGAGCGGGTGGCCCGTTCCGGTTCTGGATCGTCGGTCGCCGACCTGCTGGAGCTCGTGTCGGGGTTCCGTGCCTTCGCCGTCGACGGTTCTTCTGCGTCGTTGGCCGGGGTGGTGGCGTCTTCCGACTCGGTGGTCCATGTCGACCTCGACGCCCCGCTGTCGGTGCTGCCGGCGGTGTTGGGTTCGCCTTCTCTGGGGGTGATGCCGGCGTCGGTGGCCACGCCGTTCCCGGCCACGCCGGTGGGCAGCGGGCCCTTCCGGGTGGCGTCGTCTTCCTCGTCGACGTTGGTGTTGGAGCGCTCGCCTGGTGCTTCGACTCGCTCGGCCAGGTTGGAGCTGATGCTCTTCGACGACAAGGCGGCGGCGTACTCGGCCTTCGTTTCCGGTTCGGTGGACTGGAGCGAGGTGCCGGCCGACCAGGTGGCCGCGGCCGCTTCCCGGTTCGGCCGTTCGTCGTTCAAGCCCTATGTCGCCGAGCTGTTCTACGCCTTCAACCTGCGCTCGCCTTCGTTCGCCGACGTGCGGTTGCGGGAGGCGATCGTGCGGGCCGTCGACCGCTCGGCGATCATCTCCTCGGTGTACGGGGGCGCGGTGCGGCCGGCCGACGGGTTGCTGGTCGAGGGTTTGCCGGGACACCAGGCCTCGCCGTGCGGTTCGCTGTGCTCGTTCGACGTTGCCCGTGCTCGAGCGTTGGTCGCCGAGTTGCAGGCGGACGGTTCGCTGCCGACCGACCTGGCCCTCGACTTCGAGGACGACAAGACCCAGACGGCGGTGGCCACGGCCATCCGCGACGACCTGGCCGCGGTGGGGTTGACGGTGGCGCTGCGGCCCCAGCCGTTGGCCGACTACCAGAAGTTCGCCGTGACCGGCTCGCAGTCGATCTTCCGGCTCGGGTGGATCGCCCCGTTCCCTTCGGCCGACGCGGTGCTGTCGCCGTTGTTCCAGACGGGGTCGCCCAACAACCTGACCGGGTTCTCCTCTGCCGGTGTCGACGCTTCCTTGTCGGCGGCCCGGTCGTCGGCTGATCCGGCGGCTCGGTTGTCCTCGTACCAGGAGGCCGAGCGGCTGGTGCTGGCCCAGTTGCCGGTCATCCCCATCGCCCAGTTCGAGGTGCAGTCGGTGACCTCGCCCCGGGTTCGTGGCCTGGTCGTGACCTCGAACGGCACGTTCGACGGGCGCACCGTGTGGCTGGCCGCCGCCAAGTAGCCGCGCTCCTCCTGGCCATGCTTGCCTTGGCGGGCTGTCAGAGGGGCGGCGGCGGGGGCGGGGCTGGGGCTGGGCCTGGGGCCACGACCACGACGCCGGTGACGGCCGCGCCGGGGGGCGACGACCAGGCCGTCGAGGTGACCACGCCGACCCATCCGAGGGGCGGCTCGGCCCGTGTTGCCGTGTGGTCGTCGCCGGACCCGGGGGCGCCGACGTTGGGTGGTGCCGCGGTGCGTTCGTTGGTGTTGCCCCAGTTGTTCACGGCCAGGCCCGACGGCCGGTGGTCGCCGTCGCTGGTGAAGCCGGGGACCGACAAGACCGCCGACGACAAGCAATCGGCGACGTTCGGGTTGCGGGACGGTGCGGTGTGGTCGGACGGGACGCCGATCACGATCGAAGACCTGCGACGGTCGGCGGACAAGCGTTTCGTGGCCGCGGTCGACGACGCCGGTGGGGGCGCGATCAAGGTGACGTTCACCCAACCGTTGCCGGGCTGGCGCCGGCTGTGGTCGGCGGCCGACTCGATCTCGGCCCCCGCGCCTGACGTCTGGGGCGGCCCCTTCGTCGTGGCCTCGAGGACGCCGGGTCTGGAGACGGTGTTGACCAGGAACGAGCGATGGTGGGCGCGG
>JAXDPV010000125.1:0-5862 GCA_034668185.1 Actinomycetota bacterium | reverse complement strand
GAGGGGCAGCGCGGGATAGAGCCGCACGTCCTCGACGGCCTCGACCCCGGGCACCCGGTTGAGCACGCTGTAGGCCTCGCCAGGGGCCACGGTCCGGCCGAAGGGCCAGCCGGTGCCGTCGGGCCCGCCCCGCACCGGATGGAAGTAGGTGTACAGCGCTTCCAGGGCCGCCTTCTCCAGCTTGCGCACGTCGTAGCGGGGCTTGGCCCGCATACGGGCCACGATCGAGATGGGCACGTAGGCCGCCGACTCGATGGCCACCCGGGTGCCGACGATGCGGCGGTCGTCGAGGTAGTCGGCCACGGTCTTCAGCAACTCGTCCGACGGTAGGAGCTGGCCGAAGTCGAGGCTGCCGTTGTCGCCGTCCTCGACCTGGGGGATGAGCAGCACCCGCACGCCCCCGGCGGCGACGTCGCCGTCGCCCGCGGGCACGCACCTGGCCCTGGCGACCTCGGGGCTGGCGTCCTCGGCCAGGCGTTCGAAGTCGTCGCGGGTGACGGCCCGGTGCCGGGTGCGGAGCATGATCGGGCCCCGCAGCTTGGCGTTGTCCATGGTCTCGCCGTCGCCACCGCCGAGGGCGGCCCGCCGGTTGCTGACGCCGGCGATGAACGGCACCTGGTCGCGGGTCTCGGTGATCGTGCCCCGGCCCACGTTGCCCTGGCGCCCGCCGCCGGTGCGGTACTCCTGGATGCGGATGGCCCCGGCCTTCTCCGGCACCTTGCCGAAGTAGCGCAGGGTCCCGTCGGGCTCCCGCACCGCCGGCCCGAAGACGATCTCGCCGCTGGTCTCCTCGATCATCACGTGCTGGTCGTCGGGGCCGCTCAAGGCGAACGTCTCGACCTGGGTCCACTCCTGCCAGCCCTCGATGGTCGAGACGTCGACGGTGTAGCCACCCTCGATCGGCACGACCGGCCGGTGCTGCAGCCGGAAGCGCTGGCCGGGCACGGCCTCGGAGATGCCGCAGATCTCGTCGCGGATGACGTCGGCGTTGACCGCCTCGACCGAGGCGCCGCTCGTCCACGCCCGCAGCGCGTGGACCCGGGGCGCGGCGCTGTAGGCCGGTTGCCACTCGGCGTTCTCGACGATGCGGCAGCGCACCCACCCGCCGTTGAGCCGGAGGATGCCGGCGTGGGCGGTGTGGTCGGCGGGGAGGTGCAACACGATCTGGCCGTTGCGGTTGAGGCCGCCGGTGCCGTCGCTCTCGACCTCGCACTCGACCCAGCCGTTGCCGTTCCACGCCTCCCACACGATCGGGGGGTAGCGGGGGTCGACGCCGACGCCCTCGATGTCGCACTCCAGCTCGAGGGTCACGGCGTGGTTGGGCATGGCGTTCGACAGGCCGACGTAGAAGCAGTCGCCGACGTTGGGCACCCGGGCGAAGGCGTAGATCGGTGCCCCGTTGTCGATGGTGTCGGTGTGGTTCACCTGGAGGTTCTCGATCTCGGTGGCCACGTAGGTGCGCGAGCACGGCGTGATCTTCAACCCGTCGGTGGTGGTGAAGGCGATGCCCTCGACCTCGGTGCGGGGCGTCGAGACCTGGACGCCCGCGGGCACGGTGACGTCGGCGTCGAGCTGGGCCGTGAGCCAGAACGTGACCGCGGTGCGGGCCGCGGTCGGCGGCCGCAGCGACAGCCCGAGCAGCTCCAGGAACTTGACGTAGGTCTTGTCGGGCACGCGGTTGAGGCGCCAGATCAACTGGTCGACCATGTAGGCGAACGTCTCGATCAGGGTGACGCCGGGGTCGGAGACGTTGTGGTCGGTCCACTCGGGGCAGCGTTGCTGGACCATGCGCTTGGCTTCGTCGACGAGGCCCTGGAACGTGCGGTCGTCGAGCTGGGGGGTGGGGAGGGACATCGGGCCTTACTCCTCGGAGGGGATGGTGTAGAAGGGGAACACCAGGTTGCGCGGGTCGTTGGCGCCTTTCACCGTGTACGTGATGCCGATGTACATGAGGGCGGTGTTCTGCTCGTCGTAGCGGATCACGACGTCCTCGACCTCGATGCGGGGTTCCCACCGGTGCAGGGAGCGGCGCACCTCCTGGGCCGCGAGGCCGGCGGTGGTCGAGTTGGCCGGGGCGAAGATCAGGTCGTGGATGCCGCAGCCGAACTCGGGCCGCATCGGGCGCTCGCCCTTGGCCGTACCGAGGATGAGGCGGATGGCCTCCCGCAGCTCCTGTTCCTCCGACACGAGCGCGAGCGCGCCACTCGCCGTCGTCCGCAGTGGGAACGACACGCCCTTGCCGATGAATTCCTCTGCCATCCGTTCGTCCCCTAGTTGATCTGCACCAAGGTGCCCTTGACCGTGGTGGTCGGGCAGCCGGCGTCGCCGACGGCGGTGCCGACCTTGCCCTTCAGGCTGGCGTTGAGGGTGCCCTCGACGGTCGCGTTCATGGTCGCCTTGATGTCGACGTTCTGGGTGGCCTCGAGCTTGATGTTTCCCTTGGCCTTCATGGTGATGTCCTTCATGGCTTCGATGGTGACGCCGCCGGTGTCGGACTTGATCGTGATCTCGCCGCTGGCGCCGACCACGATCGTGCTCCCGCTCTTCTTGGTGGTGAGCGTGACCTTGCCGTCCTTCTCCTCGATCTTGAGGGTGACGTTCTTGTCGGAGGTGACGAGCTCGAAGCCCGGGGTGTCGGACGAGTCGTCGAACGTCATCTGGTGGCCGGTCGTGCTGCGGTAGAGCTTCTGCTTCGTCTTGCCGTTCTCGGCCACGCCGGCCACGGGCGGCTTGTCGGTGGCGTTGTAGAGGCCACCGAGGATGTAGCCCCGGCGCACGTCGCCGTGCTCGAAGGCCACCAGCACCTCGTCGCTGACCTCGGGGACGACGTACCAACCCTGCTTGGACGCGCCCGCCCCAACCATGGCGACCCGGACCCAGAACGAGCCGATCTCCGCGCCCCCATCGGTGGGCAGCCACGGGTACTTGACCTTGACCCGGCCCAGGTCCTCGGGGTCCTTGGTGTCGGTGACGACGGCCGGTACGACGCCGGCGATGCGCTCGCCCACGCCGTCGGGCTTCGGCGTCGACGCCGCCGCCCGGCTGATGAGCTCGGTGATCGTCCGTTCGGCCGGCTGGTTGCAGGCGAACTCGGTGACGAAGCCCGAGTGCTCGTACCAGCCGTGGCGCACGAAGCTGACGCGGTACTTGTCGTTGAAGGTGGGGTCGATGCCGATGACGGCGATGACCTTGCCCGCGTCGATGGCCTCGTTACCCTCGCAGCTCCCGTCGAACTGCTTGGAGCCCTGGAGGAAGCGGTCGAAGCTGGCGTCGGCCACCTTGGTGGCCTGGCTCTGGTCGAGGACGTGGCCGAAGCTCTTGGTCTTCGCCGCTCCGAACGACCTGCCGTTCTCGGTCGGGGCCTTGCCGAGCTTGGCCTTGGCCGTGGTCGCGTGGCCGATGACGGGCTTCTTGGCCTTCGGGTCCCAGTCGTAGACCTCGACGTCGCTGGTCCAGGAGTCGGCGCTGTTCCTGGCCGAGTAGGTGTAGAGGTTGTCGCCGAAGGAGAGGGTGGCGACCTCGTCGGTGCAGTCCTTCAGCGCCTTGATCGTCCACCGGTCGTTCTCCCACAACGACACCCAGCCGAGCTGATGCAGGAGCTGCTCGGCGTAGTCGCCGTCGCTGCTGGCCAACTGCAACGCGTAGGGGAGCACGGTGGTCGAGTCCGGGACCGTCACCGGGATGCCGGCGCGGCCGGCCATCTGCCTGATGATGTCCGTCGCCTTCATGTCGACGTAGGTCTTGGTGACGTTGCCCCGGTAGAGCCGGTGGCGCTGGTCGTAGGCCCGCACCACCAGTTGGGACACGCCGTGGACCGACTCCAACTCGATGGACGTCATCTCACCCTTGAAGAACTGGCGCTTGCTGTCCTGGCGGAGGATCTCGATCGCGAGCTCGGTGCCCGGCTTGGCCGCCGGCGGCAGCACCAGCTCGGCCGATACCTCGGGCGCGTGGAACGTGACCGTGCAGACGTCGGGGCGGTTGAACGTGCTCTCCCGCTCGATCGACAGAAGGGCGTTGTTCCATGGCGTGGGCGGCTCGCCGCCGGCGAACTTGATCTTGAAGTTGACGATGCCGAGGGTCGGCGCTTGGGTGGGCATGGGTGCGGGCTCGTTATTCCGGCGGGACCAGCAGCGACGTACCGGGGTTGAGCCGCATGGGGTCGTCGATCATCGGGTTGGCTTCGGCGATCTTGCGCCAGTAGGCGGCCGAGCCGTACTCGCCGAAGGCGATCGAGGCCAGGGTGTCGCCGGCCACGACCTTGTGGCTGCGGCTGCCGGGCTCGCCGCCCGAGGACGGGTTCGTCTTCTGCTCGGGCGCGGCGAACTGCTTGAGGGTGAGGGTGACGGTGCCCCTGACCGGCTTCCCGTTCTGGCGGAAGAGGGTGTACTTGACGGCCACGGCCGAGATGTAGCCCTCGAAGGTGATGGCCTCGCCCCAGGTGAAGTCGACGTGGGGCGCCGACGGCTTGTTCTTCGACCGTGAGTCGGCCGTCGGGTTCACGAAGCTGCAGAGCTTCTTCACCTTCTTGGAGATGTCGCCGTTCACGTCGTCGCTGGCGTCGAGGAACATCTCGACCTGCAGCGACTGGGCTACGGGGCCGTTGTACTCGGCCGAGAGGAGGCCGCCCTTGTTGGACTTGTCCTTCCACTTGGCGGCGACGTTGAGGCTGAAGTCCTTGGGGTTGTAGGCGAAGTCCTCGTCCCAGAGCTTGGCCCCGCCGGCCTGCTTGCGGACGGTGAGGTGGGCTTTGGTCCAGGTCTCCTGGGCGGCGGCAGCGGCCATGGTTCTAGAACCCCTTCTTGGCGACGGGTGAGAGGAAGCCGTGGAACGCGAGCTCGAGGGTCTCGGTGGCGACCTTCGGGTTCTCGACGCTGAACGACGGGCCGGTCCAGCGGACGGGCACCACGTTCTGCAGGCTCCACTCGGCGATGACGTCTTTTTCTGTCTGGCCGCCGCAGGCTTGGATGACGGCGGTCTGGTTGGTGGGCCGCTTCTTGATGACCTTCATGAACCAGACCGCGACCAGCGCGCTGTCCTGGTTGATGGGGCGGCTGAGTTTGACGTTGGTGTATTTCAGCCTTGTCGGGAGCTGGTGGATGTACTGGTTGTTGCCGCCTTCCTCCCTCGTCTCGATGGCGGTTTCCATGCCGAGGCCCTCGAAGCTCGTCCACCAGCCGATGGGCTGGTTGTCGAGGCTGAGGTGGAACCTGATCGAGACCGCGGGGTCCGGCGGGGCGACGGGTGCGACGGGCGTGGGCATTGTTTGTCTGGCCTCCTCGTCCTCTTACGGCCGGTAGCGGCCGGCGCGGTTGCGGGCCTCGAGCTGGCGGCGGATGTCGGATTCGAGCTGGGTACGGATGTGGGGGTACAGCTTGCGGGCCTGGTCGGCGAGGCTGTGGGCGTCGTCTTGGAGGGTGCCCTCGCCCTGGGACTCCCCTCCGCCGTGCGGGTTGCCGCCCAGGTTGAGGCGGCTGACGAAGATGCCGTTGTTGCCGGCGCCCTGGTCGGTGCCGCCGTCGACGGGGGCGGGTGCGGCCGCGGTGTCGGCGGCCCGCTGGACGGAGAAGTCGCTCGGGCTGGCTTCGACCTCGGTTTGCGGGCTCGCGGCCGGCGGGTTGGCGTAGAGCAGCGTGCCGTTGGGGCCGCGCTCGGCCAAGCCGGCCGACACGACGATCTCGGCCGCGCTCGGCACCGCCGCCGCCGGGCTGTGCAACGTCATGTCGGCCGAGGGCGAGGCGTTGTGCTGCGCCGGCGCAGTGGGGGTGGGTAGCCGCGAGACCGAGAGGAGCGGCGCAGGGTGGGCCAGCACCGGCATCGATTCTGCGACGGGCGCGGCTTCGGCGTGCAGCCGCGAGAGCG
>JAXDPV010000124.1:0-2663 GCA_034668185.1 Actinomycetota bacterium | reverse complement strand
TGTTCGTGATGCGCCTGTCGGCGTCGGGGCGGGGATTCCACCGCGTCTACCTGAGCCAGGCCCAGCAAGCCTTCTTCGACGGCCACGTGCGGGGGTTCGAGCACTTCGGCGGGGTGCCGTCGCGGCGCATCCGATACGACAACCTGAAGCCGGCGGTGGCCCGGGTGCTCAAGGGCCGGGACCGCATCGAGTCGGATCGGTTCGTGGCCCTGCGCTCGCACTACGCCTTCGACAGCTTCTTCTGCATCCCCGGGCCCGACGGCGCCCACGAGAAGGGCGGCGTGGAGGGCGAGGTCGGCCGCTTCCGCCGCCGCCACCTGGTGCCCATGCCCCGGGTCGAATCCATGGACGAGCTCAACGACCTGGTCGCCGCCGGCGACCTCCATGACGACCGCCGCCGCATCTTCGGGCGGCCCCTCACCGTCGGCCAGCACTTTGAGATCGAGGCCCCGACGCTGCGGCCACTGCCCAAGGTCGCCTTCGACACGACGCTGCTGCTCCAGCCCCGGGTCGACACCAAGTCCCGGGTGTGCGTGCGCCAGTGCTTCTACTCGGTGCCGGTGCGCTTCGCCGGGCGTCGCATCGACGTCCGGCTGGGCGCCGAGCGGATGGACGCCTTCGACGGCTCGACGATCGTGGCCAGCCATGCCCGCTCCGTGGTCAAGGGCAGCGAGGTGCTAGTCCTCGACCACTACCTCGAGGTCTTCAAGCTCAAGCCCGGTGCCTTCCCCGGCGCCACCGCCCTGGCCCGGGCCCGGGCCAGCGGCGCCTTCACCGACACCCACGACGAGTTCTGGGCGACGGCCCGCCGTCGCCTGGGAGACGCCGCCGGCACCCGGGTCCTGGTCGACGTGCTCCTCGCCCACCGAACCATCCCCCGGGACGCGCTGATCGCCGGCCTGCGCGCCGCGCTCGACCTCGGCTCGCTCGATCCCGAGGTGGTGATCATCGAAGCCCGCAAGGTGTCCGAGCGGGCCGCCGCCCCGGTCGTTCCCATCGGCGCCCTTGCCCGCTACGACCGACCCAAGCCCACCCTCAACGACTACGACACCCTGCTGGAGGCCAGCTCGTGACGCCCATGACCGACACCGCCGCCCAGGCCGCCATCGGCGCCGCCACCCGGGAGCTGCACCTGCCGACGGTGCGAGCCGAGGCCGTCCGCCTCGGGGAGGTGGCTCAGCGCAGCCATCTCTCCTACCTGGCCTTCCTGGCCGAGGTCCTCTCCGCCGAGGTCGACGAACGGGCCGAGCGCCGACGACAGCGCCGGGTCCACGAGGCGCGATTTCCACGAATGAAGCGGCTAGCCGACTTCGACCTGTCGGCGGCGCCGACGGTCAACCCGGCCACCATCGCCACGCTGGCCAACGGCGCCTACCTCGACGCCGGCGATCCGGTCGTGCTCCTCGGCGACAGCGGCACAGGCAAGTCGCACCTGCTCATCGGCCTCGGCATCGCCGCCTGCGAGCAAGGGCGGCGAGTGCGCTACGTGACCTGTGCGCAGCTGGTCAACGAGCTCGTGGAGGCGGCCGACGAACGACGCCTGTCCCGCATCGTGGCCCGCTACGGGCGACTCGACCTGCTCTGCCTCGACGAGCTCGGCTACGTCCAGCTCGACGCCCGGGGGGCGGAGCTGCTGTTCCAGATCGTGACCGAGCGCGAGGAGAAGGCCTCCATCGCCACCGGCAGCAATCTGCCTTTCAGCGAGTGGGGCTCGATCATCCCCGACCCCCGTCTGGTCGCCGCCATAGTCGACCGGCTGACCTTCCACGCCCACATCATCGAGACCGGGACGGAGAGCTTCAGGCTCCGGACGACGCGAGCGTCGAAACCGGCGCGCAGCCGGAAGGCTGGCTGAATGCTGATCAATGTTCGTGACCAGCGACGCTCTCGCGAAATGTGTCATGCATCGTCACTCTCGGGAAGGGCGGCTTCTCCGGCTGTCCGCTCCAGGTCAGGTGAACACGTGCCCAGTGAACGAACCTGCCCTGCACCGCGAAGACTGCATCGTCACATCCACCGCATTTCGCCACAGCGATGAGCACCTCGTCATGAAGAGGATGACCCGCCGCAACTTCCCTTCGAAGTTCTTCGAGCAGGCGCGGCCGCATCCCGTCAGGAGCGATGAACCAGGGCTCCGGGAGGGGCTCTGGCCAGTCGGAGTAGTCCAGCACGGACTCAACTTACGCCGGGCTCACCGAGTCACAGCCCTCTCCCCAAGGTGGGGCCACTTTCCATGAGCACGGTGGGGCCGTTCCGGCTTGACACACTCACCGCCTCCTACCCGGCGGCCACCCAACGCTACGGGCTCAGGGAGGGCCGCCGCCTCGTCGGCGTGGCCGTCCTCGGCATCCCGACGTCGGCCGCCACCCTGACGAACCTGTTCCCCGACCTCGAGCCCTACCGCCAGAGCATCGTGCTGTCCCGCTTCGTCCTCGCCGACGACGTCCCCGCTAACGGCGAGTCGTGGTTCCTGGCCCGGGTCTTCGCCCAGGCGGCAGCAACGGGCATCCGGGGCGTCGTCAGCTTCGCCGATCCGGTGCCCCGTCGCATCAACGGCCGGCTGCTGTTCCCCGGCCACGTCGGGCACATCTATCAGGCCGTCGGCGGCGTGTTCACCGGCCGCAGTACATCCCGCACGATGACGCTGCAGCCAACCGGCGATG
>JAXDPV010000123.1:0-9610 GCA_034668185.1 Actinomycetota bacterium | reverse complement strand
CGTAGATCTCGGTGAGCACGAGGACGTCGGCGTCGTCGAACACGTCGGCGAAGTCGGCGGGCGGGATCGTCGACATGCGGGAGTAGCGGTGGGGTTGGAAGACGCACACGATGCGTTTCCAGCCGCCGTCGCGGGCGGCTTCGAGGATCGGGCGGATCTCGCCGGGCAAGTGGGCGTAGTCGTCGACGAAGGTGACGCCGTCGCGCTCGCCCCGGAACTGGAAGCGCCGGGCGACGCCTGCGTAGCGGCCGAGGGCCTGGGCCACGACCTCGAAGGGCGCGCCCAGCTCCATGGCCGTGGCCAGGGCGGCGACGGCGTTGCGGGCGTTGTGGAGGCCGGGCACCGGCAGGTCGACCCGCCCGAGGGTGGTGCCGCCACGCTCGACGGTGAAGGCGATGCCGACCCGGCCGCCCCGCACATCGCGGAGGCGATAGGTGGCGGCCTCGTGGGTGCCGTAGGAGACGGCGCCGTGGGCCGCGCCGAGCTCGCGGGCGACGTCGTCGTCGGCGCACACCACCCGCAGGCCGCCGGCCTCGCCGAGGAAGCGGTCGAAGGCGGCCCGGAGCTCGTCCCACCCGCCCCAGTACTCGAGGTGGTCGGGTTCGGCGCTGGTGACGATGGCGACCTCGGCCCCGAGCTCGAGGAAGGTGCCGTCGCTCTCGTCGGCCTCGACCACGAACCACTCGCCGTCGTCCCACACCGCGCTGCCGCCGATCTGGTTGACCTCGCCGCCGACGATGAACGACGGCCGCATCCCGGCTTCGCTCAGGGCCAGGGCGAGCATCGACGACGTGGTCGTCTTGCCGTGGGTGCCGGCGACCGCGATCGTCCGCCTGGTCGCGCAGATCGCGGCCAGGGCCTCGGCCCGGCGAAGCACGGGGATGCCGAGGCGGCCGGCCTCGACCACGTCGGCGTTGTCGGCCGGGATGGCGGTCGACACGATCACCGCGTCCAGGCCGGGCTGCACGTTTTCCGGCCGGTGGCCGATGGTGACGGCCACGCCCCGCATCCGCAGCCGGTCGGTCCCGGGCGATTCCTTCATGTCGCTGCCGCTCACCTCGTGCCCCATGGCCGCCAGCACGGTGGCGATCGGGCTCATCCCCGACCCGCCCACGCCGACCACGTGCAACCGCCGGGGCACCGTCAGGTCGAGCACGGTCATGTCGAGGCCGCGCCTTCGACGACTTGGGCGACGGCGGCGGCGGCGTCGGGGCGGCCGATGGTGCGGGCGGCGTCGCCCATGCCGCGGAGGTAGTCGCGGCCGCCTGCGGCGAGCATGGCGCGGAGCTCAGTGGCCAGGCGATCGCCGGTGACGTCGGGGTCGCGCAACATGACGGCGGCGCCGGCGTCGACCAGCGGCTTGGCGTTCGCCGCTTGATGGTCGTAGGGAGCGATGGGCAAGGGGACGAGGATCGAGGCCCGCCCCACCACGGCCAACTCGGAGACGGTGGCGCCACCCGAACGGGATACGACGAGGTCGGCCGCGGCCAGCACGTCCTCCATGTGGTCCTCATAGGCAACCGGTTGATAGGCGGCGACGCCGGGGCCGGGCGGCGGCGTGTTCTCCTGGGCCCACTCCCAGTCGCGGCGGCCGACGGCGTGGCGGATGGCGAGGGCGTCGCCGTCCCAACGGCCGAGCAGGTCGAGCACGGCGGCGTTGATCGTGCGGGCGCCGAGCGATCCGCCGAACGACGCCAGCACCACCGAGTCCTCCGGCAGCCCGAGCTTGGCCCGCGCCTTGGCCTGCCCGAGGGGCGACGAATCCACGGCGAGCACTTCGGGCCGCACCGGGTTGCCGGTCACCACCGCGTGAGGCAGGGGCGTGCCCTCGAAAGGAACGGCCGACGCCTTGGCGAACCGCCCGACCAGCCGGTGGGTCGCGGTGGGCACGGCGTTCTGCTCCGACAACACCAGCGGGATGCGGAACAACGCCGCCGCCAGCGCGCACGGTGCCGCGGCGTAGCCGCCCATCGACACCACGACCTTCGGGCGCAGCCGGGCCACGAGCACCACCGCCTGCACCAGGCCGACGGCAAAGCCGAACAGCGACTGCACGTTCTCGATCGTCAGCTTCCGGGCCAGCCCACGACCGGGCAATAGCGTGAGCGGGAAGCCGGCGGCGGTCACCAACGTCTTGTCGATGCCGCGCCGCGAACCGACGAAGTGGATCGACTCACGGGCATGGCCGCGCTCCACCAACGCCTGGCCGATGGCGATGGCCGGGACGACGTGCCCGGCGGTGCCGCCACCGGCGATCACCGCCCAGCAACGGCTCACGTCGCCAGGGCCGGCTTGGGCTTCGGCCTCGGCCGGACCTGCCGGGTCACGTTGAGGAGCATCCCGATGGCGGCCATCATCGGCACCAACGACGATCCGCCCGACGACACGAACGGCAGGGGCACGCCGGTGATCGGCAGCAGCCCGGTCACCGCGCCGATGTTGATGACGGCCTGACCCACGACCCACGCGGTGATCCCGCCGGCCAGCAGGAAGCCGAAGCGGTCGGGCGCCCGCATCGCGGTCCGGGCGCCGAGGTAGGCCAGCGCGCCGAACAGGCCCACGACCAACAGCGCGCCGAGGAGGCCGAGCTCCTCGCCGATGATGGCGAAGATGAAGTCGGTGTGGGCCGCGGGGAGGAAGCCCCACTTGGCCCGGCTCGACCCGAGGCCAACGCCGGTGAGGCGACCCGACGCCAGCGCCACCCGCCCCTGGGCCGCTTGGTACCCGGTGTTGGTGACGTCGGCCAGGGGGTTGCGGAACGAGGTCATGCGCCGCCAGCGGTAGGGCTCGACCTTGGCCAGGAGCAGCGTGCCCAGGCCGGCGCCGGCGCCGAGGCCGCCCATCCAGAGCAGCGGCGTGCCCGCCAGGAAGACCACGCCCATGACGATGCAGCCCGTGACCAAGGCAGTGCCCAGGTCGGGCTGGCACAACAGCAGCACGGCGATGCCGAGGTAGAAGCCGACGACGGGCCTGACGGTGAACCGCCAGTCGCGCATCCGGTCGCCCCGCTTGGTCAGCAGGTCGGCGCTGAACAGGAGGATGCCGAGCTTGGCCAGCTCCGACGGCTGGATGCGGAACGGGCCGTAGCCCAACCAACGGCTCGACCCGCTCACCCGGATGCCGATGCCGGGAATGAGGACGAGCACCATCATCACCATGGCGACGACGAGCAGGGGCACGCCGAACCGACGCCATTGGCGGTAGTCGACCCGCGACGTCGCCGCCATGGCCGCGGTCCCGATGCCGACCCACAGGAGCTGGCGGTTGAAGAAGTACCACGACGACCCGTGGTTGCGCAGCGCCTGCACCGACGACGCCGACAGCACCATCACGAGACCGATCAGCGTGAGCCCGCCCACCACCATCAGCAGGAAGACGTACGGCAACGGGCGCGGCATCGGCCGCTTCGGCGCCCGCTTTCGCACAGCGGGGCCGCCCTGGCGGGCCCTCGGTGTGCGAAAGCGGGTGTCGGTGGCGGTCACGGCGCGCCCTCGGCCTCGGCGGTGGCCAGGTGGGCGCGGACGGCGCGGGCGAAGTCGTCGCCCCGCTCGTTGTAGTTGGCATACCAGTCGTAGGAGGCGCAGGCGGGCGAGAGGACGACGGCATCGCCAGGTTGGGCCAGCCCGGCGGCCAGCGAGACGGCCTCGTCCATCGAAGAAGCCGTGACCACGGTGGCGGCCCCGGCGAAGGCATCGGCCACCAGACCGGCGGCCTCGCCGATGGCGACCACGCCCCGCAACCGCGGCGCCAATGAGCGCAGGACCGAGAGGTCGAGCCCCTTGTTCTTGCCCCCGGCGATCAGCACCGCGGAGTCGAACCCCGACACGTCGGCGACCACCGAAGCCGGCGTCGTCGCCTTCGAATCGTCGAACCACCGCACCCCTCCAGCGTCCCCCACAAGCTGCACCCGGTGGGGGAGCCCCTGGAAACGCACGAGCACGGAGCGCACCGAGGCCACGTCGGCGCCGGCGTGCAACGCGGCCGCGGCCGCGGCCAACGCGTTGGTGAGGTCGTGGGGAAGCCGCCGGGGCAGCTCCTCGACCGAGGCGATGACCGCCCCCTCGCCGACCAGCGAACCACCGGCCACGTGGTAGTCACCGGAGTCGGCGCCGAACGTCAGCACCCGCCCAGGCGCGCCCGCGGCCAACGCCATCACCGCATCGTCGTCGCGGTTGACGATGGCCACGTCGTCGGCGGACTGGTGGGCCCAGATGCGAGCCTTGGACGCGGCGTAGTGCTCGAACGTCGGATGCCAGTCGAGATGGTCGGGCGAGAGGTTCAGCCACACCGCGACCCGGGGCCGGAAGGTCGAGGTGAACTCCAGGCGGAACGACGAGGCCTCGACCACGAACACCTCGATCGAGGCATCGTCGAGGGCGTCGACCAACGGCAGGTCGTTGTTGCCCGCGGCCACGGCCCGCACCCCCGCTTCCAGGAGCATGTCGGTGACCAACGTCGTCACCGTCGTCTTGCCGTTCGTCCCCGTGATGGCGACCATCGGCCGGTCGTCCCATTGCGCGGCGAGCTCGAACTCACTCCACACGGGCACGCCCGCGGCCACGGCCCCGGCGATCACCGGGTGGGCGATGGGCACGCCCGGCGACGGCAGCACGACGTCGACCGTGCGCAGCAACTCGGCGGCGTCGACCTCGGAGGTCGTGTGCAGCTCGACCCCCAACGCCAAAGCCCGGTCGCGAGCGGCATCGGACGGCCGGTCGTCGAGCACCACGACCTTGCCCCCCCTGGCCACCACCTGGCGGGCGACGGCCTCGTTGGTGATGGCCAAGCCGAGGACGAGGGCGTTCAATCCGCCGCCCCGAGCGAGATGAAGTCGGCATAGAAGATCCCGAGGGCGAGCGCGGTGAACAGGCCGGCGAGTATCCAGAAGCGCACGACCACGGTCGTCTCGGGCCAGCCGCTCAGCTCGAAGTGGTGCTGCAACGGCGCCATCTTGAACACCCGCTTGTGGAACAGGCGGAAGCTCACGATCTGGATGATGTCCGAGAGCCAGATCAGCACGAAGAGGCCGGCGACGATCGGCAGCAGGAGTTGCACGTTCATCAAGAGGCCGAGCCCCGCGATCCCCGCGCCGATGCCGAGGGCCCCGGTGTCGCCCATGAAGATGCGGGCCGGCGGCGCGTTCCACCACAGGAAGCCCACGCACGCCCCGGCCATGGCGACGGCGATGAGGGCGAGGTCGAGGGCCTGGGGCACCTGGTAGATCGGCTGGTGGCGGAACTGCCAGAACCCGATGATCACGAACGCCGAGAGGGCGAACGTCGACGAGCCCGCGGCCAGGCCGTCGAGGCCGTCCGAGAAGTTCACGCCGTTGGTCATGGCGTAGATGATGAGGATGGCCCAGATCACCCACATCCACTTGGGCATCGGCGTCGTCATGATCGAGTTCCACCGGGTGAACGACAGGTTCGTCCGCACGTGGGCGTAACGGAGGGCGATGAGACAGAACACGCCGGCCGCGATCAACTGGCCGATCGTCTTGGCCCGCTTCGACAGCCCGAGGTTGCGCTCGTTGCGGACCTTGATCCAGTCGTCGAGCAGGCCGGTGAGGCCGGCGCCGAGCACGAGGATGATCACCGCCAGCCCGCCCCACGTGAAGATCGCCTGGCGGGTGGCGTGGCCGGCGACGTACCCGGCCAGCGCGCCCGACACGATCATCAGGCCGCCCATCGTCGGCGTCCCCGACTTCACGATGTGGGCGTGGGCCAACTCTTCGAGGATGGGTTGGCCGATGCCGTTGGCCTGCAGCCAGCGGATGAGGATCGGCGTGCCGATGAGCGACACCAGCAGGGCCACGCCGCCGGCGAGCAGCAGGGGGATCATCGGGCCCGCGCCTCCAGCAGGTCGAGGGCGACGGCGCGGTCGTCGAAGGGCAGCACCGTCTCGCCGATCGTCTGGCCGGTCTCGTGGCCCTTGCCGGCGATGACGACGACGTCGCCGGCCGAGGCCCGGGCGAAGGCCAGGCCGATGGCGGCGCGGCGGTCGGGTTCGACCACCACCTGCGCTCCCCCGGTCGCTCCCTCGAAGATGGCGTCGATGATCCGCTGCGGGTCTTCGTCGCGGGGGTTGTCTGATGTGACCACGACCAGGTCGGCGGTGCTCGACGCCGCCCATCCCATCGGCCCACGCTTGCTCGGATCGCGGCGGCCGCCGCAACCGAAGACGGCGATCACGCGGCCGTGCTCGCCGGCGGCGTGGCGGGCGGCGGTGAGGACGCTCTCCAGGGCGAAAGGCGTGTGGGCGTAGTCGACCACGACGCGGAAGTCCTGGCCGGCGTCGACGGCGTCGGCGTGGCCGATCACCCGATCGACCGACGACAAGCCCTCGGCGACGGCGTCGGCGGCGATGCCGAGCTCGCGAGCGGCGGTGGCGGCGGCGATGGCGTTGGCCACGTTGTAGGCGCCGTCGAGGTGGAGGCGCACCGGCTGGCCGTCCCATCGGAACGACGACCAACCCACGCCGAGCTCGAGGTCGGCGGCGTCGGCCATCGAATAGGGGCGGAGGGGGATGCGGGGCTCGGCAAGCAGGCGGCGACCGTACTCGTCGTCGGCGTTGACGATGCCGATACCCGGCGTGCGCTCGGGCTCGAACAACATGGCCTTGGCCGCGAAGTAGGCCTCCATCGAACCGTGGTCGTCGAGGTGGTCCTGCGAGAGGTTGGTGAAGATGCTGGCGGCGAAGCGCACGGCGTCGACCCGGTGCTGCACCAGCCCCATCGACGACACCTCGATGGCCGCGGCCCGCTTGCCCTCGTCGACGAAGCCGGCGAGCTGGGCCTGGAGGGCCGTGCTCTCGGGGGTGGTGCGCGAGCCGGTCATGGTGCCGACCACGCCCGCGGGCCGGCCGGCGGCGTCGAAGATCGCCTTCACCAACATGGTCGTGGTCGTCTTGCCGTTGGTGCCGGTGACGCCGATGACGTCGAGGCGCTCGGACGGCCGGCCCCGGAGCTCGGCGCTGAGCTCGGCCATCGCCGGCCGGGCCTCGGCGACCACCGCCTGGACCACGTCGTCGTCCACCTCGACCAGCCGCTCGACCAGGAGGGCGACGGCCCCGGCCTCGACGGCCTCGGGGGCGAACTCGTGGCCGTCGCGCCTCGTCCCCGGCAGGCAACAGAAGATCGAGCCTGGCGTCACCGCCGCCGAGTCGTGGGTGATGTCGCGCACGTCGACCAACCCCGGGTCGCCCCGCAGGTCGAGGACGGGCACGGCGCCGAGCAGTCGGTCGAGTCGCAATCTGGTGCCGGGATCTATGGAGAGGTCGTGGGCGGGGAGGTGGTGGTGCTCGCGACGCTAGCGGCGGGGGCGGTGCTCACCGGACCGTTGACACCGGTCACCGGCTCGCCGCTGCCCGACCTCGCCACCTCGGGCGAGACCGCCGGGACCGGCGCCGACTGCGGCGGCGGGGGCGGGATGCGGAACTGGCGCAGGCCGTAGCGGGTGATCTCGGCGAACACCGGGGCCGCGACCAGGCCACCGAAGATCGGGGTGGGCTCGTCGAGCATGACCATGGCCGTGAGCCGGGGCCGCTCGGCCGGGACGAAGCCGGCGAACGACGACATGTAGGCGCCCTGCTTGTAGCCCCGCGCGTTCTCGAGGGGCTTGCGGGCGGTGCCGGTCTTGCCGGCGACGGTGTAGCCGTCGATGGCGGCGGCGGTGCCGGTGCCGACCCGCACGACCTCGCTCAGCATCCCCGTCACCTGCTTGGCCGTGCGCTCGGAGATCACGCGGTGGCGGTCGGAGGGCGGCGTCGGGTGCTCCTGGCCCTTGGCGTCAAGGGTCGCCTTCACCAGCTTGGGCGCCACGTACTCGCCGCCGTTGGCCACGGTGTTGTAGGCGGCCAGCATCTGCACCGCGGTGACGGCGATGCCCTGGCCGATCGGGATGGTGCCGATCGACGTGCCCGACCACTTCTTCGGCTCGAGCATGAGGCCGCGGCTCTCGCCGGGGAAGGCCAGGCCGGTGCGCTCGCCGAACCCGTAGGCCCGCAGGTACTTGTCGATGCCGTCCTTGCCCAACTTCTGTCCGATCATGATCGACCCCACGTTGGACGAGTTGGCCATGATGTCGGTTACCGACCACTGCACCGTCGGGTGGGGGTCGTGCTCCTTGAAGACGTGGTCGGCGACCTTGATCGTGCCCGGCACGGCGAGTACCTCGTCGGCCTTGACCGCGCCCTCCTCGAGCGCCCCCGAGATCGTGATGAGCTTGTTGACCGAGCCGGGCTCGTACACGTTGGTGAGGGCGGTCAGCTTCTCGCTCGGGACAGGCGGGCCGGCGCCGTCGGGGTTCTTCGACAGGTTGGCCAGGGCGAGGATCTCGCCGGTCGCGCTGTCCATGACCATGGCGATGCCGCCGAGGGCGTTGGCGGTGACGATCTCGTTCGACAGGGCCCGCTCGGTCTCGAACTGGAGGCTGCGGTCGATGGTGAGGACGAGGTCGTCGCCCCGCACCGACGGGGTGCGCTTGCGGACGCCGTCGTAGGGCGTGCCCGCCGGCGTCTGCTCGACGACCTGGCTGCCGGCCTTGCCCGCCAGCGTCTTCTCGAACTGGAGCTCGAGGCCGGACAGGCCTTCGTTGTCGGTGCCGACGCGGCCGAGGAGGGGGCCGGCCAGGTCGGCGGCGGGCGTGAACCGCTTGGGCTCCTCGATCATGTGGACGCCGGGCATGTTGAGGGCGGTCACCTGGGCGGCCACGGCGTCGGGCACGGTGCGGGCGAGGTAGACGAAGGCCGCGTCCTTGCTCAGCTTGTCCTGGATCACCACGGGGTCGAGGCCGAGGATCGGGGCGAGCTGGGCCGCCTGGCCCGCGGGGTCGGTGACCTGGCGGGGGTTGACCCAGATCGTCGACTGCCTGACCGAGAGGGCGAGCTCCCTCCCGTTGCGGTCGAAGATCGCCCCCCTCGCCGCCGGCAACGTCATCGTGTGTACCAACTGACGCTCGGCGAAGGCGGTGTACTCCGCCGGCGGCGTCGCCTGCAGGTACACCAGCCGCCCGCCCAGCACCACGAACACCACCAGCACGACCACCAGAAAGGCCAACGCCCGCCCCCTGCCCCCCTCGTGCGTCCTTTTGGGTGCCCGAGGTAACGCTGGGGCGTGAGTTCTGGCACCCAAAACCGGCTTGGAGCGGGCGCGGGGGGGCGCGGGGCGGGTCTTGGTGGCGGTCAACTAGCCCTCCGCCAGGTGCGGCTTGACCGTGGACCAACCGGCACCCGTGGCCGCCGACGGCGGGTCGCCGGCCTTGCGGGTCGTGGACGCGGGCGCTCCCGGCACCGCGGCCTCGTCCTCCAACTTCGGCGCGAGATAGGTCACGCCGGGAGGAGCCACCATCCCCAGTCGTTGCTGCGCGGTCGCCACGATGCGGTCGGGGGACTCGAGCTCGGCGACCTGGAGCCGGAGTCGGTCGTACTCGGCCTGGCGCTCGGCCGACTGCTGTTGCAACTGGTCGAGCCGGAACTGGTTCTGGGTCAGGACGACGTGGGCCACCACCACGCCGAAGAGGCAGACGGCCACGGCCGTGGTGGTGACGAAGAGGAAGAGGCGGGCCCGGCGGCGGCGCTGGGCCGGCGTGGGCCCGGGGCGGACGACGGTGAG
>JAXDPV010000122.1:0-5024 GCA_034668185.1 Actinomycetota bacterium | reverse complement strand
GTGAGATCCGGCACCCAAAACGGTGGGGTGGGACGGGCGGCGATGGTGCATTGGTGGGACGAGCTGACGTTCCTGCATTGGCGGTACCGGGCCGAGGAGGTGCAGCGGCTGCTGCCGGAGGGGCTCGAGGTGGAGACGTGCGACGGGTCGGCGTGGGTGGGGTTGGTGCCGTTCTTCCTGCGGGTGGGGCTGCCCCGGGTACCGCCGGTGCCGTGGGCCGCGGAGTTCGCGGAGACCAACGTCAGGACCTACGTGCGGAGCGCCGACGGGGAGTCGGGGATCTGGTTCTTCTCACTCGACGCGGCCAGGCTCGGGGCCGTGCTCGTCGCCAGGGCGACGTACCGGTTGCCGTACTTCTGGTCACGGATGCGGATCGAGCGGGGCGAACGCTCCATCACCTACGAGACGAGGCGGCGCTGGCCGGGGCCGAGAGGGGCGCGGTCGAAGGCGCACATCGAGATCGGCGAACGCTACCAACCGAGCGAGCTGACCGCGCTCGACCACTTCCTCACCGCCAGGTGGGCCCTCTACAGCGCCCCCCGATCGGGGCTCCACCACGCCAGGGCGTCGCACGACCCCTGGCCGCTCTACAAAGGAACCGCCGTCGAACTCCACGACGACCTCATCGAAGCCGCCGGCCTACCGGCAGCCGCCGGCGACCCGAAGGTCCATTACTCGCCGTCGGTCGAGGTGAGGATCGGTTGGCCGCATTCGGTCGTCGGCCGCAAAGGCAGCGGCCCGTCGGAGCCGGTGCGCTTGAGGTGATAGGCGCTCCAGGCGCCGAGCAGCAAGCCGGTGCCGACGAGCTCGATCGGGATGTCGAGACCGGTGGTGGGGAGGGTGCGGCTCGAGGGTCCGGCGCCAAGAACCGAACCAGAGGCAGAGCCGGACCCAGACGACACAGCCGTGGTCGTGGTCGTCCCTGGCGCACCTGGCGAACCCCCGCCGGGAGCGGCCACCGGCGAAGGACGTTGTCCCTTGGCACTCAACGTCGAGCACGCCGTACGCGACTGGCCCACGAGCAACGGCACCGAAGGCGTATCGGTCCGGGGCGGTGACGTGAGGTCGAGGACCTCGGCCAGGTTGCGGGCGGCGGCGTCACGGGCCGCGACCGCCGGCAACCCCCAACGCCACGAGATCATCTTCAACACCGAGGCGTGGTCGAACGGACCGGCAGAAGCCACCCGGGCCGGCGCATAGGGCGACACCACCAGGCACGGCACCCGGAACCCCCGCCGGTGGAAGTCGAACTTCGACCCCGGCACCACCGAGTCATCGGCCTCGGCCCGGGGCGGGATCACGTGGTCGTAGAAGCCGCCCCACTCGTCGTAGTTGATGACGAACACCGTCCGCGACCACTTGGGCCCGGAACGAAGCGCGTGGTAGATCGTCGAGAACAGCTCGTCGCCGGCCCGCAGGTCACCGTGGGGATGGTCGTCGTTGCTCACGCCCTGCCCCTCCCCCAACGCCGCCGGGCTGATCAACGTGTACGCCGGCAGGTCGCCGGCGGCGGCGTCGGCCACGAATCGATCGAAGGGCCGCAGCATCGACGCGTACTTCGTCCCCCACAACCCGAGCGTGGGCAGGTCGTGGAAATACTCACGCCCTTCGAGCCCGGCCGCGGCCAGACGGTCCCAGATCGTCGGCAGCGTCGACGTGTCGAAGGAGTTGGTGTCGCGGTCGGTGCGCCCGGCCTGCTGGTAGATGCGGTTCGGGAACGTCTGGCCGAGCACGGCGCAGAAGTAGTTGTCGCAGACCGTGTAGTTGCGGGCCAGCGCACCCATCACCGGCCGGGCGTGCTCGCCGTAATACCCGATCGGGAACGTGTCGCCCGGGGCGGCCGTCTTGAGGAAGCCGTCGCCCTGGCCGCCATTGAGGTGCGTCAGCCCGCCGCCGAATGAGTGGTCGGGGTCGTCGTAGGAACACCCCTGGAAGTCGGGCTCGAGCTCGTAGGTCGGGTACAACGCACCGGTCGAGTCGGCGTACGTCAACCCCGCTTGACGACCGTTGGCCCCGGGCAGCCACCCGAGGAGGTGGTCGAACGTGCGGTTCTCCATCATCAGCAACACGACGTGGTCGAAGGGCGCGTCCACGCCGGTCGCCGGCAACAGGCCAGGCGCGGCCCCGGCCATCGGTAGCCGCCACGGCCGCAGGGCCGCGGCCCCGGCGACGGCGGCGGCGCCCCGCAGGAACGTACGTCGGTCCATGGCGGTCATCGCACGACCTTTCGAATGGCCACGCCGACGAGGAGCAGGACGGCGGCCGCCGCCGCCAGCAACGTCGAGTCGGCGCCGGTGGTGGCCAACCCGTCGCCACGAACCGCGCCCGGCGCCGGCACCGAAGAAGTCGAAGACGACGACAGCGCCGACACCGCACCCCCACCACTAACGGGAACGGGTGCGTCGAACACGTCGCCCCCGAACGGCGCCAAGCCGTTGGCCCCGGCGTAGCCCAGGTGCGAAAGCCCGAACAGATCCTCGACCGTGCGCAGCAACGAGTAGTGGTTGTACGGCGTGTCCGAGCTCGTCCCCGGCGTGACGAAGGGCGAGATCACCAACGCCCCGACCCGGCCGCCGCCGGGCCCCGAGATGCCGGCCATCGGCGTGTTCGGGCCCGACGCCTCGCCGCAACACGCAGAGGCGTCGGTCGAGCTGTTGGCCGCTTCCGCCTCGTCGAAGGTGACCACCAACATGCCGCCGTCGAGATACGCCGGCGACACCAGGATGCGCGGCACCCACAGCTCGAGGAAGTGGCCGGCCTGGGTGAGGCCACCGGGCTCGCCGCTGGCGCACGACGCGTCGTGGCCGTCGTTGCACAAGTCGGGCGTGATGAACGAGAACGACGCCGTGGTCGCGCTCGACGCCAAGTCGCCTGGCATCCGGGACAGCGGCACGTCGTTGGCCGCGCACGAAGGCCGGTCGATGATGGAGTGGAAGTAAACGAACGGGTTGTGGCGGGTGGCGTACTGGTCGTCGGCCGCGGCCGACTGGGTCGAGTCCGTGCTCGTCGGGCCGACCGGCGGGTGGGCGCACGTCGTCCCCTTGTCGCGCACGGGGTTGTCGCCCATGTCCTGCATGTAGCCCTTCCACGTGAGGCCCTTGGCCTCGAGCTGGTCGGCCACCGTCAGGACCGACGGCGGGTACACGCACCCCTGGCCCACGGCGATGCCGTCGCTGCCCACGGTCCCGGCGAAGTCGGTGAACCGCTGGCAGTCGGCCTGGGTCTGCGGGTTCGGCGGCTGCCCGCTCACCATGGCGATGTAGTTGTCCAGGCTGAGGTGGCCGATGCCGTAGTAGTTCGTGAGCAGCTTGCCCTGGCCCCGCAACGCCTTGGCCAGGTAGGGCGCGGCCGACCCCGGCGACCACGTCTCGTCGTAGTTCTTGTTCTCCAGCACGATGACGAACACGTGCTTCACCGGCGGCAGGGGCGCAGCCCCGGCGGGGGCCACGACCACGAGCGAGAGAGCCAGCAGGGCAACGGCGACGGCGGCGGCGCGAATCACGTATACCGAACCTAAGCGGACGATCTAACGCGGAGTCGACCGCCAGTCGACGCCCAGGTGAACCCTCGGCGGATCTTCGGGGTCACGCCTCGACCTCGCCGGCTCGGCCCCGCTTCCAGTAGCCCCGGACCGTCGCTTGCTGGCGGGGCACACCACGTTCTTCGAAGAGGTGACGCCGTATCCGTTGCACCGCCGCGGCCTCGCCCGCGACCCAGATGTTGGTGCCGTCGACGAGCTCGGCGTCGCGCACGCCAGCCACCAGGGCGTCGCCCGGATCGGCGCCCGATGGCAGGTCGAGCCAGCGCGCCGGCACGCCGTCGAGGCGGGCGTCGGGATGGGCGACTTCGATCAACACCTCGACGGGCGTGGCCGCGGGCAACACGCCGAGGAGCTGGCGGATGGCGGGGATGGCCGACTCGTCACCGGCCAGCAGGAAGGCGGGAGCGGAACCGTCGATGGCGTAGCCGCGCCCGGGCCCCGACACCGCGGCCGCAACACCAGGTGCCGCGCCCCTGGCCCATTGCGAGGCCGCGCCCTCACCGTGGAGGACGACGTCGCCGTCGAGCTCGCCGGCGTCACCGTCGGCCCGCACCGGCGTCAACGTGCGGATGACCGGCCGCAGCCCGCCCGGGAGCAGGAACTCGTTGCCGTTCCACGCCGGCATCACCAACTCGCCGGAACCGGACGGCGGCGACGGCAACAGCAGGCGCACGCTGGCCGCGGGCTGCTCGACGGTGAAGCCCTCGAGGTCGGGCCCGGCCAACGTGACCCGCACCAGCCACGGGCTCAGCGGTTGCGACCGCTGAACCACGGCCGACCGGAAGCGGGGCGGCTCGCGACGAAGGCGGATGGTCACGCCGCCGCCACCATGCGCACCTCGTGCTCCGCGGCGCCGGCGTGCAGGAACCGAACCGCGGCCCAAGCTTCGGCCTCGACATCGCCGAGCGCCCCACCCCCTAACGGCAGGTGCTCGACCACCAGCGCGACCCGGCGTGACTTCTTGTCGTGCTCGACGTGCCACGCCGCCTGCACCGTCCCGTCGACCAAGACCGAACCCTTGAAGGTCACGTTGGCCCGGGCCAGCGCACCGACGCCGAACCGGGACCGGTTGGCGTGGGACAGCAACACGTTGTCGTACTCGGGCAGGAACCGCACCGGCGCGGGCGTGTCGGGATCGGGGCGGGGCCCGTCGTCCACGTCGAACAGCTCACGCCCACGAGCATCGGTGAAGGCCCGCAACCGGGGCCGCAACCGATCGACCACCTCGCCCAATCCGGTGAGCCGGCACCACGCCATCACGTCGGCCACCGAAGCAGGACCGAACGCGGCCAGGTAACGCAGCACGGCCACGTCGATCGAGGGCGGCGACGACACCACCGACGGCCCCACCCACGACTCGATCGGCGTCGACGTCACCTGCAACGTCTTGCCCCAAACGCCGCGGGGCGGCACCTGCACCAGCGGGATCAGGCAACGGCAGGCGTAGGCCAGCGCGCCGGCGTGCAGGTCGGGGAACTTGGCC
>JAXDPV010000121.1:0-3405 GCA_034668185.1 Actinomycetota bacterium | reverse complement strand
AGGATCGCCATGAAGAAGCTGGTGGTGATCATGTGGATGTAATCAACCATCAGCATGAGCCCTAGCTTCATCGACCCGTACTCGGTGTGGAACCCGCCGACCAGCTCCTGCTCGGCCTCGACCAGGTCGAAGGGCGGGCGGTTGAGCTCGGCCGTGGCCGCCACCACGAACAGGATGAACGGGACGACGCCGAGGCGGATCAGGTTCCAGTTGACGAGCGAGCCGCCCTGGGACGCCACGATCTCGCTGGTGTAGAGCGAGCCGCTGACGAGGACGACGGTGGCCACGCTCAGCCCGAGGGCGGCCTCGTACGACACCATCTGGGCCGAGGCCCGCACCGAGCCGAGCAGCGGGTACTTCGACCCCGACGACCAGCCGGCCAGCATCACGCCGTAGACCGCGATCGACGACATCGCCAGGAGGAAGAGGATGCCGACGGGCGGGTCGGCCAGTTGCATACGGGTGTGGTGACCGAAGACGCTGACGACGCCGCCGATGGGCACGATGGCGAACGAGAGGAACGCGGGCACGGCCGACAGATAGGGCGCCAGCCGGAACACCGTCTTGTCGGCCTGCTCGGGCAGCAGGTCTTCCTTGAAGAAGAGCTTGATGCCGTCGGCCAGCGTCTGCAGGAGGCCCCACGGGCCGGCCCGGTCGGGGCCGATGCGGTTCTGCATGTCGGAGATGACCTTGCGCTCGAACCACACCATGAAGAGCACGGCCACCATCAGCACGGCGAAGGTGACGACCGTCTTCAGCACCACGATGGCGAAGATGGCGAAGTCGATCTTGCCCTGCAGCAGCGGGTCGCCGACGGCGATCACGTGACCGACTCCAGGGCGACGTCGACCACGGGCTCGTCGGCGGAGAGGAGCGAGGCCACGTCGAGGCCCGGCGCGTTGAACGGGAGGTGGGCGGTGCCACGGGGCTGGTGGGCGTCGGCCTCGACGGTGATCTCGAAGGCCGCCTTGTCGGAGCGGATGCGCACGGTGCCGCCGGTGGCCACGCCCAGCCGGTCGAGGTCGGTGGGGTTGACCTTCAACACGGCCTCGGCCGCCAGCGTGGCCAGCGACGGCGACATGGCCACCTGCACCCCCTTGTCGTACAACTTGCGCCCCACCACCAACCGCACCTTGTACGCATCCACCTTCGGCACGGTCAAGGCAGGCGCCGTCCCGTCCCACACCACCGTTTTGGGTGCCACATCTGACGCTGGGGCGTGAGATTCGGCACCCAAAAGCGGCGGTTCGGGGGCGGGTTCGGGGGCGGGTTCGGTGGTGCCGACGTCTTCGACCTGCTGGACGCCGGGGGTGGCGGCGGGGTCGGCGGTGGCGTCGACGTCGCGCTCGTCGGGGATGGTGGGGGCGGTGGCGAGGGGGAGCACCACGCCGTCACGGTAGGGGCGGCTGGCGAGGACGGTCTCGGTGAGGCCTTCGAACGCCGGCGCCAGGCGCTCCATCTCGACCCGGATCTCGGCCAGCGACAGGAACCCGAGGTTGCCGCCGAGGCGGGCCGCCAGTTCGACCGCGACCATCCAGTCCTCCCAGGCCACCTCGGGCGGGGTGATCTTCTGACCGAGCCGCGTGACCCGGCCCTCGATGTTGGTGGTCGAGCCGGCCCGCTCGGAGAACATGGCCACCGGGAGGACGACGTCGGCGGCGGCCACCGAGTCGGTGAGAAACGAGTCGACGGCCACCACGAAGGGCACGGCCTCGAGGGCCCGGCGGGCGAGGTCGCCGTCGGGGAAGTCGGAGAGCGGGTCGGCCCCGAGCAGCACCAGCGCCTGGAGCTCGCCCGCGACCGCGGCCTGGAGGATGGCGGTGGTGTCGCGGCCCTCGGCCTCGGGCGCGTTGCCCCATCCGTCGACGAACCACTGCCGGCCCTCGGCCAGAGACACCCGGCCGGGCAGCACGCCGGGGGCCAGCCCCGCGTCCATGGCCCCGTGGACGTTGCCCCGCCGCAGGGCCGAGAGGAAGCGCACGCCCGGCAGCCCATTGAGCAACGCAGAGGCGGCTTCGACGATCGAGGCCGCGGGCTCGGCCAGCGAAGGCCGCCCGAGCACGACCACCGGCGAGTCGCCGAGCGTCGAACGCCACGCGGCGTTGTCGAGCAACGCACGAGCCGCGGCCGCGGCCTCGCCCGGGCGGTAGGGCACGACCGCGGCGGTGTACTTCGTCAACCCACTCCCCCGCGGGGCCAGCTCGATGAGCGGCACCTTGCCGTCGACCGCAGCCGAGCGCAGCCGGAGGTACAGCACCGGTAGCTCTTCCTTGATGTCGGGCGCCAGCAGGATCACCGACGACGCCGAGCAGGCTTCGTCGATGGTGGCCCGCGGCAACCCCAGCACCACCGACGCCGGAAGTCCGTCACCGAGCTGGCAGTCGACCGAGTCGGTACCGAGCACGCCCTTGGCCAACTTGGCCCACGCGTAGGCGTCCTCGTTGGCCAACCGGGCCCCGCCGATGACGGCAACCGCGGAAGCACCGAAGCCCTTGGCGGCGTCACCCAACCCTTGCGCGGCGGCGTCGAGGGCGTCGGCCCACGTGGCCTCGACCAGGTCGCCGGCGCGGTCCTTGGTGCGCAACAGCGGATGCCCCAACCGCAGCTCGCTGTTGACAGCCTCGTAGGCGAAGCGCCCCTTGTCGCACAGCCACCCGTGGTTGACCGGGTCGCTGTCGATGCCCAGGTAACGGGTCAGCTTGTCGCGCGACGACTGCACCGCCACCCGGCAACCGACGGCGCACGTCTGGCACGTGCTCTCGACCTGTTCGAGGTCCCACGGGCGGGCCTTGAAGCGGTAGGGCACGGCCAGCAGCGCACCCACCGGGCAGGCCTGCACGGTGTTGCCGCTGAAGTAGGAGGCGAAGGGCTGGTCGGGGAAGGTGTTGATCTCGAGCCGGGCACCACGGCCGACGAACTCGATGAGCGGGTCGCCGGCGACCTCGTCGGAGAACCGGGTGCAGCGGTCGCACTGGATGCAGCGCTCGCGGTCGATCTGCACCAGCTCCGACAGGTGGATCGGCTTCTCCCAGTGGAGCTTCTCCTCCACGAAACGGGTCTCGCCCGGGCCGAAGGTGAAGGTCTGGTCTTGCAGCGGGCACTCGCCACCCTTGTCGCACACCGGGCAATCGAGCGGATGGTTGGCCAGCAGGAACTCGAGCACGCCGTCCTGGGCCTTCTTCACCGCCGGCGTGGTCGTGTGGACGACCTGGCCGTCGGCCACGGGCACGAAGCACGCCGGTTGCAAGGAGACGCCCCGCGGCCCCTCGACCTCGACCAGGCACATGCGGCACATGCCGACCGGCTTCATCCGGGGGTGATAGCAGAAGCGGGGGATGTAGTTGCCCGCCCGCTCGGCCGCGGCGATGATCAGCTCGCCCTTCTTGGCCTCGATCTGCGTGCCGT
>JAXDPV010000120.1:0-7703 GCA_034668185.1 Actinomycetota bacterium | reverse complement strand
ACGATCCCCGGCTTTGGTGAACCAGTCGTCCTCGATCATGGCCAATACCAGCGCCGAGGTCCCCACCTTGAGGAAGGTGGCCACCTCGGAGAGGTTGGCGTCACCCACGATGACGTGGAGCCGGCGGTACTTCTGCGCGTCGGCATGCGGCTCGTCGCGCGTGTTCACGATTGGCCGCTTCAGCGTTGTCTCGAGGCCGACCTCCTCTTCGAAGAAGTCGGCCCGCTGCGTGAGCTGGAAGGGCACGTCCATGCCGCCGGTGGACGACGCCTCCGTCCCCACCTTGCCCGCGCCCGTGTAGATCTGGCGGGACACGAAGTGGGGCATGACGTGCTGGACGATGCGGGCGAACGGGGCCTGGCGGTCCATGAGGTAGTTCTCGTGGGTGCCGTAGGAGTTGCCCTTGCGGTCCGAGTTGTTCTTGTAGACGACGATGCCCTGGCCGCTGGGCAGGGCCTTGGCCGCGGCCTCCATGGAGCGGGCCAGGATGCGCTCGCCCGCCTTGTCGAACATGGTGCAGACCTTGGCGTCCGCGCACTCGGGCGTGGAGAACTCGGGATGGGCGTGGTCGACGTAGTACCGGGCCCCGTTGGTGAGCACCGCGTTCACGAGGTGGGTCTCGACCTCGGGCGGCATGGCCCCCTCGCGGGCGAAGCCGCGGGCGTCGTTGCCGGGGTGCTCGTCCTCGAAGTCCCAGCCCACCTTGCGCTGGAGCTCGTTGACGTACGCGTTGATCAGGACCGAGGAGGCGGCGATGGGGTTCTTCTCGCCCATGCCGCGCGGGTCGATGCCGTACTCGGTCTCGAGCCCGAAGACCTTCCGTATCGCCACGAGCCGACCCTACCCCTCGCCCCGGCCGTGGCTGGGCAAGGGCCTAGAGGTACTGGCCGGTCCCGACACGCTCGATGGCACGCCCGCCCGTGGGCTCGCCCTTGCCCTCCGACATGAGCACCCGGAGGAAGACGATGCGCTCGCCCTTCTTGCCGGAGATCTTGGCCCAGTCGTCGGGGTTGGTGGAGTTCGGGAGGTCTTCGTGCTCCTTGTACTCCTGGCGGATCGAGTCGAGCAGGTGCTGCACCTTGATGCCCCGGCCCTCGCCGGCGATCTCCCGCTTGATGGCCAGCTTCTTGGCCCGGCGGACGATGTTCTCGATCATGGCGCCCGACGAGAAGTCCTTGAAGAACATGACTTCCTTGTCGCCGTTCTGGTACGTGACCTCGATGAAGCGGTTCTCGTCCTCGGTCGAGTACATGACCTCGACGGTCTTCTCGATCATGGCCAGCACGGTCTTGGCCGGGTCGCCGCCGCCGAGCGACTGGACCTCGTCGACGTCGAGCGGGAGGTCGGGCCTGAGGTAGCGGGAGAAGATCGACTGGGCCGCGTTCTCGTCCGGGCGCTCGACCTTGATCTTCACGTCGAGCCGGCCGGGGCGGAGGATCGCCGGGTCGATGAGGTCTTCCCGGTTGGAGGCGCCGATGACGATGACGTTCTTCAGCGTCTCGACGCCGTCGATCTCGGCCAGGAGCTGGGGCACGATCGTCGACTCCATGTCGGAGGAGATGCCGGTGCCTCGGGTGCGGAACAGCGAGTCCATCTCGTCGAAGAAGACGATGACGGGCACGCCTTCCTCGGACTTTTCCCGGGCCCGCTGGAAGACGAGGCGGATCTGGCGCTCGGTCTCGCCCACGTACTTGTTCAGCAGCTCGGGGCCCTTGATGTTGAGGAAGTACGACTTGGCGCCCTTGTTGCCGCTGACCTCGGCGACCTTCTTGGCGAGGGAGTTGGCCACGGCCTTGGCGATCAGCGTCTTGCCGCAGCCGGGAGGGCCGTAGAGCAGGATGCCCTTGGGCGGCGGCAGCTCGTACTCGCCGAACAGCTCCCGGTGCAGGAACGGCAGCTCGACCGCGTCCATGATCGCTTCGATCTGGTCGTCGAGGCCGCCGACGTCCTCGTAGGAGATGTCGGGCACCTCTTCGAGGACGAGCTCCTCGACCTCGGGGCGGGGCAGCTTCTCGATGAGCAGCCCGGTGCGGGAGTCCATGAGAAGGGTGTCGCCGGCCCGGAGCTTGACGGTGCCGTCCATCAGCGACTCGGACAGGTCGACGACCCGCTCCTCGTCGGCCCGGCCCACGATCATGGCCCGCTTGCCGTCCTCGAGGATCTCCTTGAGGATCACGGCCTCGCCGGTGAGCTCGGGCGACCTGGCCAGCACCACGTTGAACGACTCGTTGAGCACGACCTCCTGGCCCTTGGACAGGTCGACGTCCTCCAGGTCGGGGTGGAGGGCGACCCGCATCTTGCGGCCGCCGCTGAAGATGTCGACGGTGCCGTCGTCGTTGCGCCCGAGATAGGTGCCGTAGGCCGACGGCGGCTGGGTGAGCTTGTCGACCTCCTCCCGCAGGGCGGCGATGTGCTCCCGCGCCTCCCGCAGGGTGTAGGTGAGCTTCTCGTTCTGGGAGACGGCCTGGGCGAGCTGGCCCTTGGTCTCGAGCAGCTTCTCCTCCAGGGTGCGCACCCGCTTGGGGGCTTCCTGCAGGCGGCGGCGCAAGGTGTTGACCTCGTCCTCGAGCAGGACGGCGTGCTCCCGCAGCTCGTCGATCTCCCGCTTCAACTCGGCGTCGGACATGCGAGCACCTCCCTGTGGCGACCATACACGTGTGCCTGTGAATAGTGATGGAGGCGGGCGGTTTGCATTTACATGCCAGCCACCGGGTAAATTGGCCCTCGACACCCCGAGGCAAAGGTGAGGGACTTCCCATGGGCATGAAGGTCTGGATCGATCAAGATCTGTGTACGGGCGACGGCCTGTGCGAAGAGATCGCTCCTTCGGTGTTCACCCTGCTCGACGATGGGCTCGCCTACGTCAAGGAGGGCGACAAGGTCTTCAACCCGGGCGGGCCCGAAGGCCTGGCCAACGTGGCCGCCGGCATGGAGGAAGCCACCATCGAATCCGCCGAGGAGTGCCCCGGCGAGTGCATTTTCATAGAGATTGAATAGGGCTACTTCAAACAGTCCTGGGTCGTGACCTTGGCGTTGGGGTCGTCGTTGAACTTGCCGAGGACGCCGTCGAGCTCGGCGCCTGTGAGGGCGTAGGCGGTGTTGGCCCGGTCGGGGGCGATGGCGAAGGCCACGCCCACCACCCTCCCCTCCTTGTCGACCAGCGCGCCCCCCGAGTCGCCCGGCCTGAGGTTGGCGGCCAGCACGAACACCTGGCGCTTGGTGGGCTGCTCGTAGATCCCCTGGCCCTTGGCCAGGACCTCGTTGCTGATGCGGGCCGGGGCGGCCCGCACGCTGTCCTGGCCGCCGGGGTGGCCGAAGACGGCACCGGTCTGGCCCGCATTGGCGTTGGCCCGGCCGAGCGAGGGCAAGCCGAGCTTGTCGATCTTGAGCACGGCGAGGTCGCGGTCGGGGTCGAAGACGGCCACGGTGGCGGCGAGGCGCTTGCCGTCGGGGCGCACGACCTCGATGTGCTGCTGGCCGGCGACCACGTGGGCGTTGGTGACGACCACGTTCTCGGTGATCACGAACCCGCTGCCCTCCTGGATGCGGCGACAGCCCTGGTCGGCCTCGACCTTGACCGTGGCCGCCTTCACCTTCTCCTCGACGTCGGGCTTGAGGCCCGAGTTGACCGGGGGCAGGCCGGCGTCGGGCGCGGGCTTGAGGGCGTCGAACACCCGGGGAAAGCCCCGCTCGTCGACCAGCCGGCGCACGGCCAGGGTGGCGTCGGGCGGGTCGGGGAACGAGGCGTTGACCGCCTTGGCCACGATCGAACCCCTGGCCTGGCGGGCTGGCCAACCGGCCACGTCGGCCAGCGTCGGCAGCGACAACCACAGGGCGATGAGGATGCTGCACGCCCCGGCGAACGCGCCCACGCCCCGGTCGACGGTACGGGCCCCGCCGAGGGGCAGCACGCCCCGGGCCCGGTGGCCGACGATGAGGCCGAGGGCCTGGCCGAGGAACGTCCCCACCACGAGCACGGTGACGGCCACCAGCAGGCGGCCCGACGCCGTCGGCAACTCGAACGAGCGCAGCACCGTCGGCAACAGCCGCAGGGCGATGTAGAAGCCGACGGCCACGCCGACCCACGACGCCACCCGTGCGAGGAAGCCGACGCGGTAGCCGCCGAGGGCAGCCAGGACGATGCTGGCGATGACGATGACGTCGAGGAAGTTCAACGTGGCTCGGTTCAACTACCGACGAGTCGGGCCGCGGTCAGGAACCCGGTGTGGGCCACCATGCGGTGGTCGGGCCTGACCGACGGTCCCTCGACGTGCCACGTGCGCTGCAGGACTTCGAGCGTCTCTTCCATGCCGAAGCGGCTCTCCACCAACGCCTCCCGAAGCTGGGCCACCTGGCCGATCGTCGGAAGGTAGGACACCAGGATGCCGCCCGGGTGGAGGGCGGCCTCGGCGTGCTTCACCACCCGCCACGGCTCGGGGAGGTCGAGGACGATGCGGTCGAGCCCGGTCTCGTCGATGCCTTCGTAGACGTCGCGCTCCTCGACCCGGTACCTCGCGGTGGCCTCGCTCTCGGCGCCGAGGAAGGCGGCCACGTTCGACTGCGCCTTCGCCGCGAAGTCGGCGCGGATCTCGTAGCCCACGACCTCGGCCCCGGCCCGCAGCAACGTCATCGACAGCGCGCCCGAGCCCACGCCGGCCTCGAGGATGCGGGCCCCGGGGAAGACGTCGGCCAGCATGAGGATCGGGCCGAGGTCCTTGGGATAGATGACCTGCGCGCCCCTCGGCATCTTCAGCACGAAGTCGCTCAGCGTCGGGCGCACCGCGAGGTACTTGGCGCCGGCGGTCGATCGCAACGTCGTGCCCTCGGGTTGGCCGATGAGCTCGTCGTGGCGGACGAAGCCGGCGTGGGTGTGGAACTCGCCTTGCGCCGTCAGGGTGATGAGGTAGCGCCGGGTCTTGGTGTCGATGAGCAACACGCGATCGCCGGCGGCGAAGAGGCGGCTCATCGTTCGACCGTCACCCTCGTCAGCAGCTTGCAGAAGGCGCACACCTCGCCGGTGGTCGGCGAGCCGCACGACGGGCAGGGCGCGAGCTCGTCCTTGGCCGCGGCGGTGTCGGTGGCGAACAGGCCGACGGCGCGGGCCAGGAAGCCGAAGTAGAAGGCGTTCTTGGTGCCCGGCGACTGTTCCTCGACGGCGTTGAGGGCTTCCTTGTACCCGAGGTGCTTGTTGCCGACGGCGTTGGGGCACTCCTCGACGATGTAGTCGATGCCGGTGAGCACGCAGTACGCCGCCAGCTCGCGCTCGCCCAGCCTCACCAACGGCTTGACCTTCTTGACGAAGCCGTCCTCGCTGGCGGGCAGCACCGGTTGCTGGCGGCCGAGGTAGTCGGCGTCCCAGCGCAGGACGTTGCCGAGCAGGACGGCGGCTTCGTCGTCGAGGTTGTGGCCGGTGGCGACGACGTCGTAGCCGCCTTGTCGAGCGGCCTGGTTGAAGAGGTGCCGCTTGGAGAGGCCGCACGCCGAGCACGGGACCCGCTTGGTGATCTTGGCCGCCGACGGGACGTCGAAGCCGTAGTCGGTGGGCAGGTCGACGGTGACGAGGTTGGCTTGGCGCCGGTCGGCGAAGGCCTTGGCCATCTGGGCCGACTCGTCGCTGTAGTCGCCGATGCCGAGGCCGAGGTAGAGGCCGTCGGCGTGGTAGCCGAGGTCGAGGAGGATGTCCCAGAGGCCGAGCGAGTCCTTGCCCCCGGAGACGGCGACGAGGATGCGTTGGTCGGGCGTGAACATGTCGAACTCGTCGATCGCCTTGCGGACCTGCTCGCGGCAGTGGTGGAGGAAGCAGTCCTTGCAGAAGGCGGCGTTGTGCCGCCTGAGCTCGATGACGATGTCGGGGGCGCGGCAGCGGCGACACCTCATCTACGTCGCTCCCCCGGAGATGACCGGGCGGACCTCGACCTCGTCGTCGTCGGCGAGCATGTCGTCGCCCACGACCAGGCTGTCGCCCCGGATCACCAGCACCGACTCGCGGTTGATGCCCAGCTCCTCCAGGAGGATGCGCACCCGCTTCGGGCCTTGGATGTCGATGTCCCGCCGGGGGTTGCGGAGGCGGACCTTCACCCCACCATCATCGCTCGTGGGTGATGAGGATGGTCTCGCCCGGCTGGAGCTCTTCGCGGTAGACGGTCTTGGGCTCGGAGCCCGAGAGCTTCTTGAAGACCCGGGTGAGGCCGATGACCGCGAACACCGTCATCCACGGCCGGCTGCCGCCGAGGAGGCCCCGCCGCAGGGCGGTGCGCCAGAGGAACCCGGTCATCGTCAGACCCGGCGGATCTCGACGACGGTGGAGCGCTTCTTGCCCTTGCGCCTTCCGAGGAGGTAGGCGACGCCGACGATGGCCACGATCGCCACCACAGCGATGGCGGCCGCCGCCGGCTTGGCCGCGGTGGCGGTCTCGTCGACCCCGCCCTTGATCTCTTCGAGCTTGGCCTCGATGTCGGCCCGGCTGACCGGTGGTTGTTGGCGTTGCTGGCTCATGGGCGGGCCGCCCTTCGGCGCTTGGCCGAACCGATCGCTCTCGCCGAGAGGGCGAGGACGACGATCGAGACGGCGATGGTGATGACGTAGGGCAGGAACGAGAGGCGGCCGTCGAAGGTCTCGGCCATCTGGGTTTGGAGGCCTCGGAGGAGGGCGAGCTCGAGCAGCACGAGGCCGACGCCAAGCAGGAGCGAGCCCCCGACCCCCCTCACGAGGAAGCGGCCGAGGTTCTTGATCGGGCCGATCGTCTCCTGCTTGACGTAGGTGACGACCAGATCCTTCAGCTCGAGGACGAGCGTGGGCAGGCTCTTGTTGGTGGGCATGGGTGGCGGCCTTCCTACCGCCCGCCGGGTCGGCGTGCAAGCACCGCGTTGGCCTCGCCGGTGAGGTCGGCGAGTCGGTTCATGCGCTCGGCGGGGTCGTCGGTGGCGAGGATTCGCTGGCGGTCGTAGGCGCCGAGGGGCGAGAGCTGGGCCAGTTGCCACTGCGCTTTCGTCTTGTCGTCGTCGAGTTGGACGGCGTTGCCGCCCCTGAGCTCGATCGACTTCCTGACCGCGGCTTCGGCCCGTTCCAGCTCGGCGTCGGCGGCCGGAGCCCACGGTCCGTCGGCGAGCAGTTCCGTGTCAGCCCGCGGGTAGGGCGCGTCGTCGAGCCACTCGCTGACCCACAGGCGCTCTCCCTCCCCAACCGCGGCCAACGCCCACCGGCCGTCGTCGAGCTCGACGGCATCGACGATCCTCGCCACCGTCCCGATGCTCGTCCGCACGTCCCCGCCGCCGACCTCGCTCCCCCGCTCGATCAGCACCACCCCGAACCGTTGGTCGCTGGCCATGCAAGCCCGCACCATCGCCCGGTACCGCTCCTCGAACACGTGCAACGGGAGATAGGCGTAAGGGAACAGCACCCCGCCCAACGGGAACATCGGGAGCGCGCTCATCGTGGCGCCAGCGGGGACAGGGCCGACTCGGCGGGGGCGTCGGGATACTCGGCGAGGGCGGCGGCGACGAGGTCTTGGAGGAGGCGGCCTGAGTCGCTGCGGTCGGGGAGGTCGTTGGCGAGCAGCGCGAACTCGAGGGTCGGGCCGGGGGTGGCAGGCGGGGGGTCGAGGAAGCCGACGAGGCCGGCGACGTAGTTGAGGGTGCCGGTCTTGGCCCGGAGGCGGCCCTCGGCCGGGTTGCCCTTGAAGCGGGTGGCGAGGGTGCCGGTGC
>JAXDPV010000119.1:0-6305 GCA_034668185.1 Actinomycetota bacterium | reverse complement strand
CTCGTGCAACCTGGTCGACCCGCTCACGACCGGCCCCGATGCTGCCTTCGATGCGGTCGCCGGCAGGGCAGGGGTGGCGCGGGCGGAGCTGGTGGGTTTGGTGCCGGCCGCCGCGCTGGCCACCATCCCGGAGGACCGCTGGCCCGAGCTCGACCTGTCGGCGGCGACCACGATCGAGGCCCGCCTTTCACAGGCGGGCCTCGACGGGGGAAGATTCGATGTGACGGACAGCGAACGGCGGACGCACGGCGGCTAGGCCGACGCCACCCCGTTGCTGCTACGGCGGGCGAGGGCCCGGGCCCGGCGGATGCGGCGGCGTTCCCGCTCGCTCATCCCGCCCCAGATCCCGAACTTCTCGCCGTTGGCCAACGCGTACTCGAGGCATTCGTCGCGAACGACGCAACCTCGGCACACTTCCTTGGCCTCTCTGGTCGACGCTCCCCGTTCCGGGAAGAACAGATCGGGGTCGACACCCAAGCAGTTGGCCCGAAGCTGCCAGCTCCGGTCTTCCTGCATGAACTTGTGCAGTGAAAGCTCCATCGGTGGGCCTCCCCTCAGTCGGCTATAGCACCGATGTAATTACAACGGTGTGATCATCCCCCGTGGGCGGCGCCGACGCAAGTGGAAGTTGGAAATTACGGTCGTCAACGTGAAGATCGAATACCGGACCGATCCGGGCGGGCTGCGGGTGGATCAGGTCGACGGCTTCTTCGTCGGGTGGCAGACCCGTCCGTCGGCGGCAACGTTGCTCGCCCATTTGGACGCTTGCTACCGGTGTTCGATCGCGGTCGACACCGGCGGCGACCGCGTCGTGGGCTTCGCCACCGCCATCTCCGACGGCGTGCTGTTCGCCTTCTTGCCCTTGCTCGAGGTGCTCCCCGGCTGGCACGGGCGGGGCATCGGCGCCGAGCTGTTGACCCGGCTCACCGAGCAGCTCGGCGGTCTCTACATCGTCCGCCGGACCGGAGTGGCTGGACCTGGTTCGACCTAGCCGGCCCGCCGGCCGCCGCCGCGCCCGGTGCGCAGCGAGCGCTTGTGCTCGATGAAGTCGACGAGCACGTAGTCGCCCAGGTTCTCCGGGGTGGTGAAGAACGCCCGCCCGCCGTTCATGCGGGTGAGCTTCTCGATGAAGTCGCGCAGGTAGCTGGTGGCGTCGAGCATGAAGGTGTTGATCTTGATGCCGTCGCGGGTGCACTTGTTGACTTCGGACAGGGTGGCGTCGACGGTTTCCCTGACGGGCGGGTAGTTGAAGAAGACCTCGCCGTTGCGCATGATGTGGGCCGTCGGCTCGCCGTCGGTGATCATGATGATCTGCTTGGTGCCGGTCTGGCGGCCGAGGAGGCGGCGGGCGATCTGGAAGCCGTGCTGCATGTTCGTCCCGTAGACGAAGTCCCACGACACTTCCGGGAGCTGCTCGGCCTTGAGCTCCCTGGCCACTTCGCTGAAGCCGACGATGCCGAGGAAGTCCCTCGGGTACTGGCTCGAGATGAGCGAGTGCAGGGCCATGGCGACCTTCTTGGCCGCGAGGAAGTTGTCGCGCATCGGCATCGACAACGACAGGTCGAGCATGAGCACGGTGGACGTGCGGGTGAGGGTCTCGGTGCGCTCGATCTCGAAGTCGTCGGGCTGGAGCCGGACGGGCGTGCCGCCGCCGGCCCGGCTGATGGCGTTGCGGACCGTGCGTTCGATGTGGAGGTTGAACGGGTCGCCGAACTCGTACGGCTTGGTCTCGTACGAGCGTTCGTGGCCGACGCCGGTGGGGTCGATCTGGTGCCGGCCCATCTTGTCCTTGGTCAGCTTGGAGAAGAGGTCGGAGAGGGCGTTCTGGCCGATCTTGCGCATACCCCTCGGCGTGAGCTCCATGCGGCCTTCACGGTTCTCGATGAGGCCGGCATCCTCGAGCAGTTTGGCCAGCTCGGCCAGCCGTTCGAGCGACTGCGCGCCCTCGTCGCCGAGGAGTTGCCTGGCCCGGTCGATGTCGACGTCGGCCAGCGCGCCCGGGTTGGTGGCCGACCTGAGGAGGTTCTCGAGCTGGTCGATGTCGCCGAGCTCGTTCATGAGGCTCGAGGCCTCGGCCATGTTGAGCGGGTCCTGGCCGCTGAAGTTGTAGCGCTTGTCCCAGCCGGCTTGGGGGAAGGCGTTCTGGAGGTTCTGGGCCAGGCGGTCCATCTGCCACCTGAGGTCCATGTCCTCGAGGAGCTGGTTCATCAGGCTCTGGAGCTGGGCCCGCTGCTCGGGCGACATCGAGTTGAGCATCGCCTGGGCCGCGGCCATCTGCTGGGCCAGCGACTCGAGCAGCTCGTCGAGGTTCTGTGGGTTGTCGGGGAAGAAGTCGCCGAAGCGTTCCATGAACTCTTGGAAGGCCTGGTCGGTGTCCTGGCCGTTCTCCCGCATCTCCAACATGCGGTTGAGGTCGTTGAACATGTCCTTCATGCGTTGCATCTGGGCTTCGTCGATGTTCTGCATGGCGCCGGCCATCTGGTTGAACTGGCTCTGCATGAGCTGTTGCCTGAGCTTGTCGAGGAGCTCGTCGAACCGCTCTCTCGCTTCGCTGCTGGTGAACTCGTAGTTCTGGAGCTCCTTCACCTGGCCGGCGAGGTCGGGGGGGAGGAAGTCGAGCTGCATCCGGCGTTCCTGGGCCACCTCGTCGGTGATCTCCTGGCGGCGCTGGTCGCCCGAGTCCTTGGCCTCCTGCTGGAGCTCGTCGAGGGACTTGCGCTCCTGCTCCACGACCTCCCTCAGCTCCTGGGCGATGTCGTCGTAGGCGCCGCCGAGGTCGTACTGCTCGAGCTGGTCCCGCCTTCTTCTCCGCAGCTTCTCCAGCAGCTCCCGCATACCCTGGACCCGCTCGTCGTTCCGGTCGCGGAACCCCTGCTGCATCATCCTTCGCAGCGCCGAGTTGACGTCGCCGTTGTAGAGGATGTCGTTGGTCAGCTCTTCGAGGACCGCATCCGCGTCCATCTCGAAGCCGACCTGCGTCCCGTCCCAACGGGAGTAGGCGTAGCGGCTGGGCACGGATTCACCCTACGCCCGCCCCCGCCTTCCCGCTTTCGCACAGTGGTGCCGCCTGCGCGGCACCCGAGTGTGCGAAAGGGGGCGGTTGAGCCACACTCTCCGGCCGATGCCCGAAGGACACACGATCCACCGGTTGGCGATGGACCACCGGCGGGACCTGGCCAAGCGGCCGGTGGCGGTGTCGTCGCCCCAGGGCCGGTTCGCCGACGCCGCCGCCCGGCTCGACGGCCGGATACTGCACGGGGTCGAGGCCTACGGGAAGCACCTCTTCTACGACTTCGGCGACGGCGACCTCCTACACGTACACCTCGGGCTGTTCGGCAAGTTCTTGCGTCACGAGCCGCCGCCCCCGCCGCCGAGGGACACGGTCCGCCTCCGCATGTCAGGCCTCGACGCCACCGTCGACCTCATCGGCGCCACCGAGTGCGCGCTCGTCGACCCGTCGGTCCGCGAGGCGATCATCGCGAGGCTCGGCCCCGACCCGCTGCGAAAGGACGCCAGGCCCGAGCAAGCCTGGACCAAGCTCCAACGCCGCCGCACCCCCATCGGCGCCGCCCTCATGGACCAGGCCGTCCTCGCCGGAATCGGCAACGTCTACCGGGCCGAGATCCTCCACGTCCACGGCCTCCACCCCGAGCTTCCGGCCAACGAGGTCACCAGGGAACAGTTCGACTCGATGTGGTCGACCCTCGTCGGCTGGCTCCGCCACGGCGTCAAGGACCAGGTCATCATCACCGTCGACCCCAAGGTCGCCGGCAAGCCCCGCTCCCGCCTACGAAAAGGCGAGGCCTTGTGGGTCTACAAGCAGGACCGCTGCCGCTCGTGCGGCGGCGAAGTCCGACGCTGGGACCTCGCCGGCCGTTGGGCCTACGCCTGCGAAAGCTGTCAGCGGCCCCGGTAGGTGGCCCGGGAGCCGGCGGCTTCCTTGTTCAGGCGCTTCGACAGGTGCAGGCCTTCCAACACGAACTCGACGGCGGAGGCGACGGCGCCGGGGGATTCGGAGCCGGCCAGGGCCATCACGGGGCCCCGCAACGCCGGGAGCTGCTTCAAGGTGGCCACGTAGTCAGAGGAAGACACGTCGTCGCCGGCGTGGATGATGGTCGACTCGGAGAACGAGGAGATGGCCTCGCGGAACTGGTCGATGGGGCAGCGTTCCTTGAAGACGGTGAGCACGGCCGACTTCAGCAGCCGGTCGACGACCTGGTCGTCGCGGCCCTCGTCGATGGTCTCGATCTCGACCTTGCCCGCGGTCGACGAGACCAACGCATCGAGGTCGGAGATGCGGGGCACGGCGTCCTTCTCGCCGAGACGCAACGCACGGCGGGCGGCGTTGGCCACCAGCGTCTCGTAGTTGGCGATCGACAGGCGGACCGACACACCGGAGCGCTGGTTGATGTGGGCCGACGCCCGGGCCAGGTGCGACAACGTGGCCACGACCTCGGACATGAAGTCGGGCACGGCCACGTTCAGGCCCAAGCCCTCGAGCGGCACCGACTCCTGGCGGATGACCGCGAGCTCGGTCTCGACGTCGAGCGGGTAGTGGGTGCGGATCTGGGCCCCGAACCGGTCCTTCAACGGCGTGATGATGCGCCCCCGGTTGGTGTAGTCCTCGGGGTTGGCCGACGCCACCAGCATCACGTCGAGGGGCAGGCGGATCTTGTACCCCCGCACCTGCACGTCCCGCTCTTCCAACACGTTCAGCAACCCGACCTGGATGCGCTCGGACAAGTCGGGCAGCTCGTTGATGGCGAAGATGCCGCGGTTGGTCCGGGGCACCAGCCCGTAGTGCAACGTCAACTCGTCGGAGAGGTACCGACCCTCGGCCACCTTGATGGGGTCGACCTCGCCGATGAGGTCGGCGATCGACGTGTCGGGAGTGGCCAGCTTCTCCCCGAAGCGGGCAGAACGATGGATCCACTCGATGGGCGTGTCGTCGCCCTTCTCGTGCAACAGGTCGCGGGCGTGCTTCGACACCGGCTCGTAGGGATCGTCGAGGATCTCGGAGCCGGCCACGATCGGCAGCCACTCGTCGAGCAGCCCGGTGAGCGACCGGATCATCCGGGTCTTGGCCTGGCCCCGCTCGCCGAGGAAGATCACGTCGTGCCCGGCCAGCAAGGCGTTCTCCAACTGGGGCAGGACCGTGTCCTCGTAGCCGAGCACGCCCTCGACCAACGGCAACCCTTCGGCGATGCGGTGGGCGGCGTTACGCCGCACCTCCTCCTTGACCGGGGCGGACTCCCAGCCCGATTCCCGAAGCTGGCCCAAGGTGGCGGGACGCGAAGACATGCCGCCGACCCTACCCTCGCGGCGCAACCCTTGGATCGCCGGGTGTCCTAGGGTCAGCCGCCGTGGACCTGGGCGGCCGATGGAAGGCCATCGAAGCGGACGAAGACGCCCGCCGCCACTACCCCGAACCCGCCTTCGACGACCGCGACTGGGCCGACCTCGACGTGCCCGGACACTGGCGGGACTCGCCCGCCTTCGCCGCCAGCGACGGCCCCCTCCTCGCCCGCCACCGGTTCGAAACGACACGACCGGCCGAGGAAGGCCGCCGCACCTGGCTCACCTTCGACGGCGTCTTCTACCAAGCCGACGTGTGGCTCGACGGCTCCTACCTCGGCGACACCGAGGGCTACTTCTTCCCCCACACCTTCGAGGTCACCGACGACGTGGCCGGGCGGAACGAGCACGTGCTCGCGGTCGAGGTGGCGTGCGCCGAACGCAGCCTCACCGGCCTCTACCAGTCGCCGGGGAACAACCCCGGCGGCATCTGGCAACCGGTCAGGCTCCACGAGACCGGGCCGGTGCGCATCGCCCGCTTGCGGGTCCTGTGCCCCGAGGCGACACCGGAGCGGGCCGTCCTCACCTTCCGGGCCGTCCTCGACGCCGCCGAGGCCACGACCATCGCCCTGCGCACCACCGTCGGCGACACCAGCGACAATGCCGAGGAGCACGCGTTGGCCGCAGGCGAGAACCGGGTCGAGTGGCGGGTCGGCATCGAGAACCCGCCGCTGTGGTGGCCCCACGCCCTCGGCGACCCCCGCCTCGTCGACGTCACCGTCGAAGCCGGCGACAGCGACCGGCGCACCGTCCGCAGCGGCATCAGGCAAGTACGGATGAAGGACTGGATCGCGACCGTCAACGGCGAGCGCCTCTTCCTCAAGGGCGTCGACGCCCGACCCGACGACGACGAAGACCCGATCGCCGAAGCGAAAGCCGCGGGCCTCGACCTCGTCCGCACGAAGGGCCACGTCGCCGCACCGCAGCTCTACGACCGGGCCGACCAGCTC
>JAXDPV010000118.1:0-15363 GCA_034668185.1 Actinomycetota bacterium | reverse complement strand
ACCAGGCTCACGTCCTCGAGGAACTGGGCCACCGACTCGTACTGCCGCGCCTGGCCCACGAGCTCGGCGATATTCTCCAGCCGGCCCGCGGCTTCGACCGAACGCTCGGCCTCGAGCTCGGCGGTGTAGCCGGTGCGGTCGCAGATGAGCTCGAGCAGGGTGCCTGGCCCGGAACCGTCGGCCGCCGCCGCCCGCACGTCGTCGAGCAACCCGCGCAACTTGGCGATGCCGGAAACCGCCTTGCCGGTGACGCCCGCGGCCTCGGCCGAACCCAGGGCGTCGTTGAAGGTGAGCCCGCGTGCGGTGGCCCAGTTGTCGAGGCGGCCGATCGACGTGTCGCCCACGCCCCGCTTGGGCACGTTGACGATCCGCTTGAGGCTGACCTCGTCGGCCGGGTTCACCACCGCCCTGAGGTAGGCGAGCAGGTCCTTGATCTCACGGCGGTCGTAGAACTTGGTGCCGCCCACGACCTTGTAAGGCACGCCCCGCCGGGCCAGCTCCTCCTCGACGGCGCGGCTCTGGGCGTTCGTCCGGTAGAAGATGGCCAGGTCGCCCCAGCGGTAGTGCTCGTGGTCGTGCAGGCGGCCGAGCTCGTGTACCACCCACAGGGCTTCGTCCCGCTCGTCCTCGGCGTGGTAGCGGGTGATGAGCTCGCCGCCCACCTGCTCGGTCCACAACGCCTTGGGCTTGCGCATGGCGTTGTTGGCGATCACCGCGTTGGCGGCGTCGAGGATCGTCTGGGTCGAGCGGTAGTTCTGCTCGAGGACGATGACGTGGGCGTCGGGGAACGCGTTCTCGAACTCGAGGATGTTGCGGATGTCGGCGCCCCGGAAGCGGTACACGCTCTGGTCGCTGTCGCCGACCACGCAGATGTTGCGGTGCTCCTGGGCCAGCAGGATGACGAGCTCGTTCTGGGCCGCGTTGGTGTCCTGGTACTCGTCGACCAGCAGGTGCTTGAAGCGGTTGCGGTAGTGGGCCAGCACCTCGGGGTTGGTGCGGAAGAGCTCGACCGTCTGCACCAGCAGGTCGTCGAAGTCCATGGCGTTGGCCGCCCGCAACCTCGACTGGTACTCGGTGTAGACGTCGGCGATCCGCTTCTCGTAGATCGTGCGGGCCCGGTCGGCGTACTGCGCCGCCGACACCAGGTCGTTCTTGGCCTGGCTGATGATGGCGTGTACCGACCGGGGCGGGAACTTCTTGGGGTCGACGTTCTGGTCGCGCAGCACGTAGCCGGTGAGGCGGACGGCGTCGGCCTGGTCGTAGATCGTGAAGTTCGCGGTGTAGCCGAGGTGGTGGGCGTCGCGCCTGAGGATGCGGACGCACGCCGAGTGGAACGTCGACACCCACATCTTCTGGGCCACGGCCCCGACCAACGTGCCGACCCGGTGCTTCATCTCGTCGGCCGCCTTGTTGGTGAAGGTGATGGCCAGGATCTCGAACGGGCTGATGCCCCGCTCGTGGATCAGGTGGGCGATGCGGGTGGTGAGGACCTTGGTCTTGCCGCTGCCGGCGCCGGCCACGATGAGCAGCGGCCCCTCGGCGTGGATCGCGGCCTCCCGCTGGACCGGGTTCAGCCCGTCCAGGTAGTGCTCTTCGAAGGCGTTGGCCGGGGAGGCGGGCAGGGCGGCCACCCCTCCAAAGTACAACCTTGGGATTTCCTGCGGGTCAGGCGGTCGACCAGGCGATCCGGGGCGGGCGGACGGCGGCGGCCAGCGGGCATCCCTTGTCGTCGCTGAGCGAGAGATAGGCCTCGACGGCGGTGGTCGTGGCCCGCACCACGCCCGGCGGGATGGCGGCCAGCATGAGCTTGGCCCGGCGGAACATCGTGAACTCGCCGGTGGCCTCGTCGACGTCGCCCCACGACAGGTAGAAGAACCGGTCGCCGGGCGTGCCGTGGACGTAGGGGCCGCGGAAGTCAAGGCCGTCCTCGGTCTCCCGGAGCACGATGTCGAAGGTGAAGGTGGCCGACGGGGCGTCGCCGGCAACCAGCCCGACCACGTCCTTGCCCTTCTGCACGCCGACGTGGACGTTGCCGTGCTCGGCGAAGGTGCGGCCCGGCATACGTTCGCCGACGATCTTGACCTTGAGCGCGCCCATCGCTCTAGGTTGCCGCGGCTTCGGCCAGCATGGCCCCGAGCCGGCTCTCGCACCGCCCGTACTTCTTGCGGTAGCCGCCGCTGCGGTACGACGGCGGGAAGAGGTCGGCCACGTCACAACCGGTCGCGGTGAAGGTCACGCCGGCGTCGTAGACCTCGTCGACCAGTTGCACGAACAGCAGCGCGCTCCCCTGGTTCTCGATGGGGTGGAGCCCCTCGACGACCACGGTGTCGACGCCGTCGAGCAACGGCCCGTATTGCACCGGGTGGACGTGTCTGAGGTGGGCAAGCAGCTCGGCGAAGTCGTCGACCGTGGTGATGGTGTTGCCCGTCGGTGGCCGGTACACATGGGCGTGCTCGGCGGTGGTGCGGTAGTCGGGGCCGTCGAGGCGGAGCACGTCCCAATGGGCGGCGATGGCCAGGATCTCGCGGGCGAAGTCCTCGGCGTTGAACCGGCCCTCGCCGAGGCGGTCGGGGACGGCGTTCGACGTGGCCGCCAGCTTGGTCCCGCCCTCGATCACCGAGCGCAGGAACGTGACCGCCATGCGGGTGTTGGCCACGTCGTCGAGCTCGAACTCGTCGATGCAGAGGAGGCGGTGCCTGGCGAACGACCGCACCGCCGGCTGCATCCCGACGAAGCCGATGAAGGCGGTCAGCTCCTCGAAGGTGAGGTAGGCCTTGGGCCCGGGCGCGGCGTGCCAGAGCGACGCCAGCAGGTGGGTCTTACCCACCCCGAACCCGCCGTCGAGGTACCGCCCTGGCTTGGCCGTGTCCTTCTTGCGCGCGGGCGGTCCGATCTCACCGGCGAACTTCTCCAGCGCGGCCTTGGCCTCGGCTTGCGACGGGTGGTCGGCGTCGGGGACGAAGGTCGCGAAGCGCACCTCGGAGAACCGCCTCGGGGGCACGAACCGTGACGCCAGGTCGGCCGCCGATGCGTTCGGTCGCCGGTCGACGAGGCGCTCTTCCCCTACTCCCACTCGATCGTGCCGGGGGGCTTGGACGTGATGTCGAGGGCGACCCGGTTGACGCCGGGGACTTCGTTGATGATGCGGCTCGACAGCCGCTCCAAGAGGTCGTACGGGAGGCGGGCCCAGTCGGCGGTCATGGCGTCGTCGGACGTCACGGCCCGGATGATGATCGGGTAGGCGTAGGTGCGCTCGTCGCCCATCACCCCGACCGAACGCACCGCCGGCAGCACCGCGAACGCCTGCCAGATCTCCCGGTACAGGCCGGCCCGCTTGATCTCGTCGGTCACGATGGCGTCGGCCGCCCGCAGGATGTCGAGCCGCTCCTGGGTCACGGTGCCGACGATGCGGACGGCGAGGCCCGGGCCGGGGAACGGCTGGCGCCACACGATCTCTTCGGGCAGGCCGAGCTGCTCGCCCATGGCCCGCACCTCGTCCTTGAACAGCGCCCGCAGCGGTTCGACCAACTCGAAGTGCAACCCCTCGGGGAAGGCGATCAGGTTGTGGTGCGACTTGATCGTCGACGACGAATCGGAGTGCGAACCCGACTCGACGACGTCGGGATAGAGCGTGCCCTGGACGAAGAACCGGGGGTCGCCGTGCTCCCGGGCGGCCACGGCGAACTCGTGCCAGAAGGTCTCGCCGATCAGCCGCCGCTTGCGCTCCGGCTCGATGACGTCGTCGAGGACCGAGAGGAAACGGTCGGCCGCCTTCACGTGCACCAGGTCGACGTTGAACTGCCGGCGGAACGTCTCCTCGATCTGCTCGCTCTCGCCCGCCCGCATCATGCCGGTGTCGATGTAGACGCACGTGAGCTGGTCGCCCACGGCCTTGTAGACGAGGGCCGCGGCCACGGCCGAGTCGACGCCGCCCGACAACCCGCAGAGCACCCGCTCGCCACCCACCTGGGCCCGGATGGCGGCCACCGACTGCTCGATGACCGACGCCATCGTCCACGTCGGCCGGCAACCGGCCACGTCGTAGAGGAAGTGCTTCAACACCTCCTGGCCCCTGGCCGTGTGCATGACCTCGGGGTGGAACTGCACGCCGAACAGCCCGCGCTCGACCGACTCGAAGGCCGCCACCGGCGTGCCCGGCGTCGACGCCGTGACCCGGAAGCCCTCGGGGGCGCCGGTGATGGAGTCGAAGTGGCTCATCCACACGTCTTGGGTGTTGGGCAAGCCGTGAAACAGCACCGACGAGTTCGTCACCTGCAACGGCGTGCGGCCATATTCGCCCCGCCCGGTGCGGGCGACCTCGCCGCCGAGTTGCAGCGCCACGAGTTGGGCGCCGTAATAGATGCCGAAGACCGGCACCCCGGCGTCGTAGATCGAGGGGTCGATGGTGGGCGCGCCCTCGACGTGCACCGAGGCAGGGCCGCCGCTGAACACGATGGCCTTGGGCTTGCGGGCCAGCATCTCGGCCACCGGCATCGAGTGGGGCACGATCTCGGAGTAGACGTGCGCTTCCCGCACCCGCCGGGCGATCAGTTGGGCGTACTGCGCCCCGAAGTCGACGACCAGGACGGTGTCGAACTCGTCGGCCACGAGCGACCTAGTGGCCCATGCCGACCTGTTGGGCCCGCTGGAGCTGCTTGCCCTCGGTCTGCAACGCCGGGGCGATCATGACCTCGGCCTTCTGGAACTCCTTCACCGTCTCGTAGCCGCACGTGGCCATCGAGGTGCGCAGGGCGCCGAAGAGGTTGAGCCGGCCGTCGTTCTCGTGGGCCGGCCCGGCGATGATCTCGCGCAGCGTGCCAAGGCCGCCGACCTTCACCCGGGCGCCCCGGGGCAGGGTGGCGTGGAAGGTGGCCATGCCCCAGTGGTAACCCCGGCCGGGGGCCTCGTGGGCCGCGGCCAACGGCGAGCCGATCATCACCGCGTCGGCGCCGCAGGCGATGGCCTTGGCGATGTCGCCGCCCTTGCTCATCCCGCCGTCGGCGATCACCTGGACGTACACGCCGGTCTCGTCGAGGTGGCGCATCCGGGCGCCGGCGGCGTCGGCGATGGCGGTGGCCTGGGGTACGCCCACGCCGAGCACGCCCCGGGTGGTGCAGGCGTTGCCCGGCCCGACGCCCACCAAAACACCCACGGCGCCGGTGCGCATCAGATGCAGCGCCGCCTGGTACGAGGCGCAACCGCCCACGATGACGGGGGTCTCGAACTCGCGGATGAACTTCTTCAAGTTCAAGGGCTCGACCGTCTTGGACACGTGCTCGGCCGACACGACCGTGCCCTGGATGACGAACAGGTCGAGCTCGGCCTCGAGGATCGCCTTGGCGAACGTCTCGACCCGCTGGGGCGTGAGCGAGGCCGCCGAGGTGACGCCGGCGTCCTTGATCTCGCGGATGCGCTGGGTCACGAGCTCGGGCTTGATGGGCTCGGCGTAGATCTGCTGCATCCGGGCCGTGGCCTTCTCGTTGTCGAGCTTGGAGATCTCTTCGAACAGCGGCTCGGGGTCTTCGTAACGGGTCCAGAGACCTTCGAGGTTGAGCACGCCGACGCCGCCGAGGCGGCCGATCTCGATGGCGGTGTTGGGGCTGACCACGCCGTCCATCGCCGCGCCGAGCAGGGGCAGCTCGAAGCGGTAGGCGTCGATCTCCCACGACACGTCGACGTCCTCGGGGTCGCGGGTGCGACGGCTGGGGACGATGGCAATGTCGTCGAACCCGTAGGCCTGCCGCCCGGACTTCCCGATACCGATTTCGACCTCAGCCACCGTCGTTCCCTTCGCCCGGAAAAGGAAGAGTCTACTGCCTCCCGGCACTACTACCGAGGAAGGCGAACGGCTCCATCGGCAGGTTGCGCACGACGGCGAAAGCCACGGCCACGGCGGCCAACGCCCACCGGAACCAGGGCTGGTCGAGCACGACGGGGCGCCACCGGAACACCACCCACACGAGCCCCAGGGTGGCAACAACCGGGAGCGACAGCACATACAGCGCGTTGTGGTCGATGGCGGTCGCGAGGTGACCGTGGAGCAGCGAGAACGTGGCCCGCGTGGCCCCGCACAGCGGGCAGTCGAGGCCGGTCATGGCCTTGAGCGGGCAGATGGTCATGCCACCGTCGAGGCTACCGTCGTCCCCCGATGACCGGCCTCGGGACAGCGATCAACGTGGCCACGGTCATCGGCGGCACCGCGGTTGGCCTCGCCGCCGGCGGCCGCCTGCCCGAGCGGGCCCGCACCACCGTCCTCCAGAGCGTCGGCCTCATCACCCTGGCCCTGGGCGTGGGCGAGGCCCTCCGCACCCACAACGTCGTCTTCCCCCTCGTGGCCATCGTCGCCGGCGGCCTCGTCGGCGAGGCTTTGAAGTTGGAGGACCGGCTCGAAGGGGTGGGCGAGCGCATCCGCCGCCGGGTGAACGCCGAGGGCCACGAACACTTCGTCGAGGGGTTCGTGGCCGCCAGCCTGTTGTTCTGCGTCGGGCCGCTGGCCGTGCTCGGCTCGATCCAGGACGGGCTGAACGGTGATGTCCAACTGCTGGTGGTGAAGTCGGCCCTCGACGGGCTGGTGGCCATCATCTTCGCCGCCACCCTCGGGTGGGGCGTCGGGTTCAGCGCGCTGCCCGTGCTGATCTACCAGGGCGCGCTCACGCTGCTGGCCGGGAGCGCCGACGCCGTGCTCACCGACCGCATGATCCTCGAAGGCACGGCCACCGGCGGGATCATGGTGATGGGCATCGCCTTCCGCCTGCTCGAGCTCAAGCAGGTGCGGGTGGGGTCGCTGCTCCCGGCCTTGGTATTGGCGCCGGTACTGGTGGCGCTGTTCGCCCGATGATCAGCAGCAGCAGCTCGTAGAGCATCCGGGCGGTGGCGCCCCACACCGTCTCACCCTCGACCTCGAAGAACGAGATCGGGCGCTCGGTGTCGGCGATGCCCCAGATCTCCTCGTGGAAGACGCCATCGTCCATGAGCTCTGCGACGGGGACGTCGAACACGCGGGCGACCTCGTCGGGGTTGGCGTCGATGGCGGGCCGGCCCGGCAGCACGCCGACGAAGGGGTAGATGCCGGCGCCGCTGGAGATGGTGTGCATCCGGCTGAGGCGGCCGACGATCTCGACGTCGGCGGGCACGATGCCGACCTCCTCGGCCGCTTCGCGCAAGGCGGCGTCGACCAACGACTCGCCGGGCTCGACCCTTCCACCAGGGAACGCCACCTGCCCGCTGTGCGAACGGAGCCACGTGGTGCGACGGGTCAAGAGGATGCGGGCCTCGCCGTCCTCCTCCCACACCGCGGCGAGGACGGCGGAGTTGCGGCCGTGCTCCTCACCCGGGATCTCGGGCAGATCGGGGTGGCCGGCCACCGCCCGCCTGATGTCGTCGACCGTGACCGGCACCCGGCCGCGCCCGGCCCATGGCGCGGGCTCGCCGGGGCGTGAGACCTCGGGTCGGGGGATGGGCTTCGGGGCCTCGGTGCTCACGTGGCTTCGGTCGGGCTCCCGAAGACCTCGTGCTGGGCCGCCACCGTCGCCTCCAGGAGCTCGCGCAGGCCGCCCTTCTTGAGGTCGGCCAGCGTCTGGCCAGGGGTGGTGATGCCCCGCTCCCACTCCATCCACGACGCGAGCAGCTTGGCAGGGTCGGGGGGCGGGAGGTCGTCGAGCATGGGGCTCAGGCTATGCGCCACACTTCGCAACCATGGCCGGCTATTCGGGAACACCGCTCCTGCAGAAGCTCGGGGTCAAGCCCGGTTCCGCCTCCGACGTGGTCGTGGCCTTCTTCACCGACCGCGCCGCCCTCGAACAGCGGCTGCCCTTGCTCGAACAGGCGATCTTCCCCGACGGTGGGTTGTGGATCTCGTGGCCGAAGAAGTCGTCGGGCGTGGCCACCGACATCACCGAGGACACGATCCGCGAGGTGGCGCTGCCCCGTGGCTTGGTCGACAACAAGGTGTGCGCCGTCGACGAGACGTGGTCGGGGTTGCGGTTGGTGTGGCGCAAGGAGCGGCGTGGCCCCAAGGCTTAGGACGCGCCGATCCCTCCCCCACCACCGCCGCCGCCACCACCACCGGAGAAGCCGCCACCGCCGAAACCGCTGCCCGAGCTCGACGATCGCGGGGGTGTGGCCGCGGCGACGATGTGGGGGCCGAAGTCGTTGGCGAAACCGCTGAACGAGCCCACCGAATCGAGGGCGCCGGGGCCGTGCATCCCGATGAACCACGGGGCGAAGGCGACCGCGCCCTGCTCCGGCGGCGGGATGCGGGCGGCGAGGGCGCGGGCCACCTCGGAGCTCACGCCGAGGGCGACGGCGTAGACGAGGTAGCGCTCCCAGAGGATGAGGTGGCCGACGGGCGCGTCCGCCAGTTGGGAGAAGTCGGTGAGGAAGCGGCGGAACGCCGTCCATTCGGCCAGGCGGGTCCGGCCCGCGGGCGTGCGCCGGCGCAACGAGATCGTGGCCGCGAGCTGGCCCGCGCCAGAGACGATGCCGAGCACGCCGATGGGCGCCCCGGCGCCGACCGCACCGACGCCGGCGATGACGACGGCCAGGCCGGCCAGGATGTTGAGGGCGTAGGCCACGCCCTTGCCGCCTTCGATGTACTTGCGTTCGGCGAAGTCGGCCTTGACCTTGGCCTGGACGTCCTGCCACCAGCGCATGGCGTCGGTGCGGTGGTTGCGGCACCAATCGGCGAAGTCCGACTGCGTGGTCTCGGGGCCGTCGACGAAGAGCTGCCTCAGCACCGCCTGCTCGAACGGGCGCAGCGGTTCGTCTTGCTGCTTCCGCGTCAGCTTCCAGTCGACCTTGTCGGCGAGGATGAGGCGGTCCTGCCTGGTCTCCTCGATGGTGAGGTGGCCGCGCTGGGCCAGGTCGACGATGGTCGCGCTGAGGGCGACGGGTTGGACCGTGCCCCACGCGAACAACGTGGGCAGGAACGCCGGTGGATCGGTCGGTGGCTCGCGCACGTACTCGCCGACCTCGGGCGGGGCCGGGTACTCCTTGCCGTAGCGGCGGAACAGCCAGAGGAAGATGGCCCATCCGGCGAGGGGCACGATCCAGAAGCCGGCGCCGAGGGCGTCGGCGACCCGTTGCCTGCGCTTGTCGGCGTCGAGCTCGCGCTGTCGCAGGTGGTTGGCTTCGTCGGCCTGGCGTTGCTCGGTGGCGAGGACGCCGGGCAGCTTGGCGTCGCCTTGGGGCGCGACGGTGAACTGGTCGGCGGGCACGGTCACCCGGGCTTCGACGAACTCGCCCGCGGGCACGCCGGTGACGCTGAGCAGGACGCGGCTGCCCTGGATCTCGATGCGGCCGTTGCTGGGCCCGTGGGCCCACGCCCGAACGTCGACGCCGTCGCCGGGCACGCCCAGCTCGACCCGCACCTCGCCCACGCCGGGGTGGAGCTCGCCGACGAACTTCCAGAACAGCTCGCCCACGTCGGGCCCGACCTTGGCCGCGCCGAGCACGGTGTAGGCGACGTCGAACGTGCGCCGCTCGTCGACCGCGGTGTAGTGCCACGTGAGGTTGTAGGGCGCGCCCTCGAACGGCAACGGCTCGCCGGTGTCGTGGTCGGTCACGCCGACGTCGACGATCTCGTAGTCGCCGGCCGGGATCGGCCTGGTGCCGTTGTGGAACTCGCCTTCGAAGTCGTAGGTCAGGTGCTCGACCACCCGCATCGAGGCATCGGGCCGCAGCGTGGCCTCGACCTGCACCGCACTCACCCGGAACGCCTTCGCCTGGGCCGCCTGGGGGACAGCCACTGCGACCACGACCACCAGGGCGGCTACCGCAACCCGCCATCGCCTCGACATGCGCAGGAGGGTAGACGCCTACCGCAATGCCGGGGCCCAGAGCTTGGCGTTGCGGAAGGGATCGCCCTTGGGGATGGCCACCACCTGGGCGCTGTCGTCGCCGGAGATCGCGTACACGCCGGGCTCGACCGCGGGCGCACCGCACGTGTCTCCTGCGAGGACCTCGATGATCGCCCGGCCGTCGAGCGTCCATCCGAGCGGCCGGATGGCGGTGTCCCTGAGGTCGCGGCCGAGGGCCCGCTCGACTGGCGTCAGCTCGGCCCCGGCCGAGGGAGCGAGGTAGGTGTGCATCTCGTGGCACGAGTTCGAGTACCAGCCGAGCAGGAGTTGGGTTCCGTCGGGCGACACCATGGCCTCGGCCCACCCGCCGCCTTCGCCGTCGTCGAGCGGGCCGAACAGCACGGCGGGCGAAGGGTCGGTGTCCTTGCCGGCGCGCAGCGACGCCGTCTCGCCGGTGCCGTCTCCGCAGAGGAGGTAGCGGCGCGAGCCGTGGCGGTCACCGACGAGGCAGCCGTAGGGCAACCGAGAGCGCTTGCCCGATCGCAGGTCGAGGGCCTCGCTCCGCTCGGTGTCGAAGTGGGTGATCGAGACCACGTCGCGATCGTTGGACACCCGGCCCTCGCTGGCCATCTGGTTGCCGAGATCGAACAACTGGCGGCCGTTGCGACGGACGACCGTTTCGCTCGGGTCGCCGATGATGGACATCACGCCTTCTGCTCCATAGGCCAGCGGCCACGCCGCCCAGCCGTCGACGGCCGGGGCCGGCCGAAGCTTCCCGGCGTCGAGGACGAAGTACTGGTCGTCGCGCGTGCGTAGCTGCAGCGGGCCCGCCTCTTCGCTGAACCCGAAGCTGAAGCCGGGGAGGTGGCCGAACACCCGGCCGTCGAGGCCGACGAGCACGACGCCGACGCCGTCGACCTCGACCGCGACGCCCTCGGCGAAGACGGCCACGTCCTCGGGCCGCAGCGCCGGCCCCGGGTCGAAGACCTCGGGCGCCGGGGCGGGAGTCGCCAGCACGGGCGACTCGCCGACGCTTGCGACGACCGCGTCGCGCACGTGGGCGGGCCGGCCGACGTTCGTCGTCGAACCGACGACGGCCGCCAGGGCCACGAAGGCCACGGCCACGCCCGCCCGCCGCCTGGCCTTGCGCCGCTTCACCCGACCGCGGAACTCGACCACCCGATCGTCGAGGTCGACCGGCGCCGCCGGGACCGCCAGCAGGCTCTCCCGCACGGCCTGTTCGAGGTCGGTCATACCCGTTCTCCTTGCGGTTCGCCGAGGTAGCCGAGGGCGGCGCCGAGCGTCTGGCGGGCCTTGGCCAGTTGCGACTTGACCGTGCCGTCCGAGCAACGCAGGGCGTGGGCCGTCTCGACCACCGAGAGGTCTTCGAAGTAGTGGAGGACGACGCACGCCCGTTGCCTGGGCGGGAGCTGGCCCACCGCGGCCACCACCTCGCGAGCCTCCTCGCCGGCCGAGGGGTCCCAGGCCGCCACCGGCTCGACCATCCCGCCGCCCCCGACGATCCTGGCGTTGGCCCGGCGCTCGGCCGATCGCCGGCGCAGCCGGGACACGGCGATGTTGACCGCGGCCCGGCGAACGTAGGCCTCGGGATGGTCGAGCCGCGAGATGCGGCGCCACCCGGTGAAGGCCACCACGAAGGCGTCCATGGCGATCTCCTCGGCCAGCGCCTGGTCGCCGACGAGCAGGAAGACGAGGCGGGTCACGCCCGGGTACTGGCGGGCGAAGAACGCCTCGATGTCCTTCCCGCCCCCAGGCTTCGTCATCTCACCCTTACCATCGCACGAGGCACCGTTTTGGTTGCCTTTGGGTAAGTACGTGCCCGACCATGACCGAGCCCTCGTGCATGAGGCGGTGGGTGGCCGCGGCCACGGTGGTGTTGCTGCTCGGGGCGTGCGCGCCCACGGCCCGCACCCTCGGGCCCTACCGGGCCAAGGCGGCCAAGACGGCCGAGGCCCTCCAGTCGGCGGTGGCGTCCGACCTGTTGGTGATCGAGAGCGTGAAGCGACGCCACCCGACGGCCGCCTACGTCTCGGTGGCCACCAGCCAGGCCGAGGACGACGCGTCCACGGCGGCGTCGTCGTTCCTCTCCATCGACCCGCCGGGGGGTGACGAGGCCACCAAGTTGCGGGACGACCTCTCCGACCTCGTCGACCAAGCCGAGGCGGCGCTTGCCGACGTCCGCATCGCCGGCCACCAGGGCGACCGGGCCCAGCTCCTCGAACAGGCACCGGCGCTGCGCGACCTGGCCAAGCGCCTCGACGACTTCGCCCAGGGAGCGAAGGCGTGAAGAAGGCGCTGCAGATGGCCCTCGGCATCCTCACCGCCATCGGTGGCTTCGTCGACATCGGCGAGCTCGTGGCCGGGTCCGAGGTCGGCGCCCGCTTCGGCATGAGCCTGGCGTGGGCCACGTTGCTCTCGCTCGTCGGGATCATGCTCTTCGCCGAGATGGCCGGCCGGGTCGCGGCCGTCTCCCACCGGCCCGTCTTCGACCTGGTGCGCGAGCGGCTCGGCCCCCGCCTCGGGTTCGCCAACCTGGTCACCTCGTTCCTCATCACGCTGGCCACGTTGGCGGCCGAGATCGGTGGCGTCGCCCTCGCCCTCGAGCTGGCCACCAGCATCAACTACCTGCTGTGGGTGCCGGTGGTGGCGTTCCTCGTCTGGGTCGTGATCTGGAAGGTCAACTTCGAGGTGATCGAGAACCTGTTCGGCATCCTCGGCCTGGCCCTGGTGGTGACCGCGGTGGCGGTGTGGAAGATCGGGCCCGACTGGTCGTCGGTGGCCCACGAGGTGTTGCACCCGGCCAAGCCGAGCGACCAGAGCATGGCCAACTACCTGTATTACGCCATCGCCATGTTCGGTGCCGGCCTCATGCCCTACGAGGTCCTGTTCTTCTCGTCTGGCGCGGTCGAGGAGAAGTGGACGCGGCGCGACCTGGTCGTCGAGCGGGCCAACGTCTTCATCGGCTTCCCGCTGGGCTCGGCCATCACGCTGTCGATCATGCTCGGGGCCAGCCTCGTCCTCCGGCCGCAGCACATCGAGGTGGCCAACCTCTATCAGTCGGCCCTCCCGACGGCCACGACGCTGGGCAAGGGCGCGCTCGTCGTCCTCCTGCTCGGGTTCTTCGCCTGCACCTTCGGCGCCGCGTTGGAGACGGCGCTGTCGTGCGGTTACAGCCTGGGCCAGTACTTCGGGTGGGCGTGGGGGAAGATGACCAAGCCCAAGGACGACGCCCGCTTCCACGTGACGATCATGGTGACGATCTTCGTGGCCATGGGCATCGTGCTGACGAGCTTCGACCCGGTGAAGATCACCGAGTACGTGGTGGTGCTGTCGGCCGCGGCCCTGCCGCTGACGTACATCCCGGTGCTGATCGTGGCCAACGACCCCGAGTACGTGGGCGACAAGACCAACTCACGGTTCACCAACGCCCTCGGCTTCACCTTCCTCGTCGTCGTGAGCGTGGTCTCGCTGGCCACCATCCCGCTCATGATCGTGACCAAGGCGGGAAGTTGACCGGGCGCTCGCTGTGGGCCGCGCTCCACCTGCTCGACCGGCAGGTGGTCGACCGCGACGCCCTGCCGGTGGCCAAGGTCGACGACCTCGGGTTCGAGCCTTCGGCCGAGCCCGGCGGGCTGCCCATCCTCACCGACATCCTGTGCGGGCAGGCGGCCCACGCCCAGCGCTTCAACCGCCGCCTGGCCCGCGGCCTCGAACTGCTGCGGCGGGTGATCGAGCCATCGCCCGAGCCGGGCCCGGCCCGCATCCCGTGGGTTCACGTGCAGGACGTCGACACCGCCGTCCACCTGACCGCCGACCGCCACGAGTTCGCGGTCACGGTGTTCGACACGTGGCTGGCGACGGAGGTCTTGTCCCACGTGCCCGGATCGGGCATCACCAAGGAGGCCGGCCGATGAGGTTGAGCGACCTGCTCGAGCGGCCCGCCATCGACCAGCACGGGCGGTCGTGGGGCCAGATCCACGACGCCCACATCGTCCAGGACGGGCCGGTGCTGGCGTCGAACCTGGCCGCGTTCCGCCTGCACGGCCTGGTGGCCGGGCGGGCCGCCTTCGGCAGCCGGCTCGGCTACGCCGGCCGGACCGGGTACGGCGACGACCAGGAGACCAGGGGCCCGCTCCCGATCCGGGTGCTGCTGCGGATGCTGCAACGCAACGCCGTCTACATCCCGTGGCCGGCGGTGCGTTCGATCGAGGCCGACCGGGTGCTGGTCGAAGCGCCGCCGGAAGGGTTCGCAAACGCAAGCGGCCGGGCCTCGTAAGGCCCGGCCGCTCGTGCGAGGAGGAGGCGGGAACCCCCTCGCGACCTGCTCACCCGAGGGTGGGCAGGAGGCGAAGTTCTACATCATCCCCATGCCGCCCATGCCACCCATGCCGCCGCCCGGCATACCGCCGCCGGCGGAGGGGGGCTCGGGCTTGTCGGCCACGACCGACTCGGTGGTGAGCAGCAGGGCCGCGATCGAGGCCGCGTTCTGCAGGGCCGAGCGGGTGACCTTGGCCGGGTCGATGACACCGGCCTTGAGCAGGTCTTCCATGTGGCCGGTGGCCGCGTTCATGCCGATCGAACCGGTCTCGTGCTCGACCTGCTGCACGACGACCGAACCCTCGAGCCCGGCATTGTTGGCGATCCAACGAAGGGGCTCGTCGAGCGCCTTCACCACGATCATCGCGCCGGTGGCTTCGTCGCCCTCGAGCTTCTTGGCCGCCTTGAGAACGGCTGCACGGCTGCGCACGAGCGCAGTACCGCCGCCGGGCACGACACCCTCTTCGATGGCGGCCCGGGTAGCCGACAGCGCATCCTCGATGCGGTGCTTCTTCTCTTTGAGCTCGATCTCGGTCGCCGCGCCGACCTTGACGACCGCAACGCCGCCGGAGAGCTTGGCCAGCCGCTCCTGCAGCTTCTCGCGATCCCAGTCGGAGTCGGTGTCTTCGACCTCGCGCTTGATCTGCGCGATGCGACCGTCGACGTCGGCCTTCTTGCCGCCGCCCTCGATGATCGTGGTGTTGTCCTTGTCGACGACCACCTTGCGGGCCCGGCCGAGCAGATCGAGGGTGGTGTTCTCGAGCTTGAGCCCGACCTCCTCGGAAATGACCTGGCCACCGGTGAGCGTGGCGATGTCCTGCAGCATCGCCTTGCGGCGATCGCCGAACCCGGGGGCCTTGACGGCTACCGAGGTGAACGTGCCGCGGATCTTGTTGACCACCAGGGTCGACAGAGCCTCGCCGTCGACGTCCTCGGCCACCACGAACAGGGTGCCGGACGCGCCGATGACCTTCTCCAGCAGCGGGAGCAGGTCGCTCATCGAGGAGATCTTGCCGGAGTTGATCAGGATGTAGGGGTCCTCCAGGACCGCCTCCATCCGCTCCGGGTCGGTCACGAAGTACGGGGACAGGTAGCCCTTGTCGAACTGCATGCCCTCGGTGAACTCGAGCTCGGTGGCCATCGTGTTCGATTCCTCGACGGTGATGACGCCGTCCTTGCCGACCTTGGTCATCGCCTCACCGATCAGGGCACCCAGGGTGGGGTCCTG
>JAXDPV010000117.1:0-6587 GCA_034668185.1 Actinomycetota bacterium | reverse complement strand
CGTACGGGCCGGTGTGGATGGTGGTGACGGCCTCGCCGCCGGGGAGGGTGCGGGCCTTGACCTCGTCGGTCTCGGGGACGGTGGCGCCGGGCGGGACGGGGATGCCGACTTCGAGGTCGAGGGTGTCGCCGGCGCCGCCGTGATAGCGGGCGAAGGGCGGTCCGGCCGGAGCGATCCCGTTGGCCTGGAGGTGGGAGAACACCTCGGGCAGGGCGCCGTGGAGGGCGGCGCCGACGGCGTTGCTGCCGATGCCGGGGATCACGATGCTGGCGACGGGTTGGGGGTCGAGCTGCTTGACGACGATCTCGTAGGGCACCGTCACTACATACCCGGTGGGCGGACGCCGGCGGCGCCGGGCGTGCGCGGGCCGGGCACCTGGCCGAACTCGTAGGGCACCGGGTTGCGGCCGGGTTGGCAGACCACGCAGGCGCCGGTGTCGACCTCGCCGAGCACGCACGAGAGGACCGCGGCCGCGATCTCCTCGGGCGGGATCATCGGGAAGCCAGCCTCCTTGAGGCGAACCCTCGCCGGGCCGACGAGGGGCGTGTCGACGATGCCGGGGCAGACGGCGTTGATGCGGATGCCCTTGGCCTCGAGCTGCGGGGCCAGGCTGCGGACGAAGCCGACGACGGCGTGCTTGGTGGCGGTGTAGAGCGGGTCGGGAGGGAAGGCGATGATGCCGGCCAGCGACGCCGTGGCCACGATGGCGCCGCCGCCCCGCCGCTCGATGGCGGGCACGACCGCCCTCGTGCCGAAGACGACGCCGTCGACGTTGGCGCCCATCACCTTGCGGTAGAGCTCGTCGCTCAGCTTGGTGACGTCGGGTTCCTGGCTGGTGACACCGGCGTTGAGGTAGGCGACGTCGAGGCCACCGAAGGCTTCCTCGGCCTCGGCCACCACGTTGGCCCAATCGTCGGGGTTGCCCACGTCGGCCCGCACGAAACGGGCGCCGAGGTCGGCGGCCACGGCCTTGCCGGCGCCATCGTCGATGTCGGCGATGACGAGGGACGCGCCCTCGGCCACCATGCGGGTGGCGGTGGCCAGCCCGATGCCGGACGCCCCACCGGTGACGATCGCGACCTTCCCGTCGAGTGCGCCCACGCGCTTCCCTTCTTTGCCCGGCTTGCCCGGCGTCCGTCGGGGGCGCCTAGCTTCTGCGCCCATGAGAGCGGCCACCATCGCCGACGGCACCATCGTCGTCAAGGAGCACCCCGACCCGACGCCCGGCAACGGCGAGGTGTTGGTGCGGGTGCGGGCCGCCGGCCTCAACGGCGCCGACCTGATGCAGGTCGCCGGCTTCTATCCCGCGCCGCCGGGCTCGCCCGCCGACATCCCCGGCATGGAGCTGGCCGGCGAGGTCGTCGGGTTGGGCCCGGGCGCCACCCGCTTCGCTATCGGCGACCGGGTCATGGCCCTGGTGGGCGGCGGGGCCCAGGCCGAGCTGTGCGTGGTCCACGAGCGGGTTGCGATGGGCGTGCCGCCCTCGGTCGACTGGGTGTCGGCGGGCGGGTTCCCCGAGACCTTCACCACCGCCCACGACGCCTTGTTCACCCAGTGCGGGCTGCAGGTGGGCGAGCAGGTCTGCGTACACGGCGCCGCCGGTGGCGTCGGCACGTCGGCGGTGCAACTGGCGGCGGCCGCGGGTGCGTGGGTGACGGCCACCGTGCGCAACGAGACCTTGCGCGACGCCGTCGCCGAGCTCGGGTCGGCTTCCGGTTGGACCGAGGTCGTCGCGCCCGAGGTCTTCGTCGACCACGGTCCCTTCGACGTGATCTTGGAGTTGGTGGGCGCGCCCAACTTCGCCGACGACCTGGGTGCGCTCGCAGTGGGCGGGCGGCTCTCGATCATCGGCGTGGGCGGGGGCGCCATCGCCGAGTTGAACCTGATGGCGTTGATGGGCAAGCGGGCCCGCATCCACGGTTCGACGTTGCGTTCCCGTCCGCTGGAGGAGAAGGCCGCCGCCGCCCGGGCGGTCGAGCGCCACGTGTTGCCGTTGCTCGAGGCCGGCGACGTGCGGGTGCCGGTCGAGCAGGCGTTCCCGCTCGACGAGGTGGCCGCTGCGTACGGGCGCTTCGCCGCCGGGGGCAAGCTCGGCAAGATCGTGCTCGTCATACCGTGAACCTGTCGGGGCCGTGCCGCATCTCCGGCGGGTTCGGCACGGGCAAGACCACGTTGTTGCGGGCTCGGGCCGAGGCGGTGGCCGACGCCGGGCTCCGCCCGCTCGTGCTCCACCACCGCGACCTCGTTGGGTTCTCGGTGGAGCTGTTGCGCCGCCACGGTCGGCCGTCGGTCGAGTTGCTCGACGATGCCGACCGTGCCGGCCTGGTCGCCGAGTTGCTCGACGCATCGCCGTCCGATCTCGACGTCGGTGCCGACGAGCTCGCGGGAGCGGTGCTGGCCTACGAGGGATCGTTCCTGGGGGTCGAGGAGCTACGGGTCCACGCCGACGCCGCCGGCCAACTCTCCCGGTGGGAGTTCCTCGCGTCGTTCACCGACCGCTACCTCGGCGTGCTCGCCGGCCGCGACCGTGTCGATCGTGCGGGCGCGGTGGTGCAGGCCAGCCTGGCCCTGCGCGATCCTGCGGTCCTGGCGGCCGAGCGGGCCCGCTTCGACCACCTCCTCGTCGACGACTATCAGCTCGCCACCTTCGCCACCGCCCGGCTCGTGGCCCAGCTCGCCGGGGTGGGCGGCAACGTCACCGTGGCCGGGAATCCGGAGGCCGCCATCGGCTCCGACTTCAGCTCCGGCGCCGTCTTCTTCGAGCGCTTCGCCGCCCGCTTCGGCGGCGCCACCGAGATCGCCCTCGACAGTCCCCACCGCTCGCCGGCCGCCCCCACGCTTCGCTTGGCCGACGGCCCCGACGACGAACGGGGCGCGATCTTGGAGGCGCTGGGCCGCGGTCCCGACCTCGGCCTGTCCGATGCCGACGCCGTCGTGTTCTCCTCGGCCGCCGGCGTGGGCGACGACAGCGTGGGCCGCGAGTGGGCGCTGGTCGTCGTGGCCGGCGTCGGCAAAGGCCGCTGGCCCCGCCCGCGCCCCGCCGAGGGCGTGTTCGACCTCCACCTCCTCGGCGGCCCCGACGTCCCCCACGCCGCCGAGCGCGACCGGCAATGGTTCGAGCTCGAGCGCCGCCGCTTCGCCGTCGCTACTTCACGGGCCACCCAATGGCTCGTGCTCGTCGCCGAGCCACCGGTCTCGCCCTTCGTCGGCGACCTGGTGCGGGCGTCGGCCTGAGGGGCGGCACCCACATGGAAGAACTGTCGGCCGACGAGGCCCGCCGCCTGTTCCTCTGGGCCCAGGGGCTGATGGGGCCGGCCGACCGCAAGCCGGGCGCGGTCGACCGGTTGTTGCGGACCATCGGCCTCGTCCAGCTCGACACCATCTCGGTGCTGGCCAGGTCGCACGAGCTCGTGCCCTACGCCCGGCTCGGCGCCGTCGGCCGGCCGGCGGTGGAGGCGGCCTACTGGTCGCGGCCGGCCAAGGCGTTCGAGTACTGGGCCCACGCCGCTTGCGTCATCCCCATCGAGGACTGGCCGTGGATGGCCATCCGGCGGCGCGAATACCTGGGCCCGCAACGCCAGCGGATCGCCACCAGCAAGACCTACCGCGAGGTGCTGGCCCGCCTGGCCGACGGGCCGACCACCGCCACCGACCTCGGCGGGGCCAAGCGGGGCGGGCCATGGTGGGACTGGTCGGACGTGAAGATCGCCGTCGAGCAGCTTCTCCACGCCGGCATCGTCGCTTGCGTCGAGCGCCGGGGGTGGAAGCGGGTCTACGACCTGACCGAGCGGGTCATCCCCGCCGGGCTGCTCGCCGTCGAGCCGACCGAGCAGGAGTGTCGCATCGAGCTGGTCAGGCGGGCCGCCCGTCACCTGGGCGTCGGCACCCGGGCCGACCTGGCCGACTACTACCGGCTCAAGGTGTCGAAGATGGCTGCGCCCCTCGCCGATGCCGGGCTCGTCCCGGTGCGGGTGAAGGGGTGGGACCCCGACCAACCGGCGTGGGCCGACCCCGCCGCCCTCGACGCCCTCCGCTCCGGCCGGGTTCGGGGACGCCACCGCACCACGCTGCTCTCCCCCTTCGACCCGATCGTGTGGCACCGCTCGCGCACGGCCCGGGTCTTCGGCTTCGACTACCTCTTCGAGGCCTACGTCCCTCCGGCCAAGCGGGCCCACGGGTACTTCACCATGCCGGTGCTGAGCGGCGGCCGCCTCGTCGCCCGGGTCGACCCTGGCCGCCAGGGCCGCACCCTCGTGGCCAAGCACGTCATCCTCGAGACCCCGGCCGCGGCCGAGCCCACCATGGCCGCGCTCGCCGAAGCCGCCGCGTGGGTCGGCGCCGACAACGTCGTCGTCGAGCGGGTCACCTCACCCTGACGTTTGGGCGCGCTCAGTTCGCCATACCGAAGTCATCGCGCCCAAACGGCGGCGGTCAGCGGGTCAGCGGGTCAGGACGTCGGCGCCGTCGTCGGTCACGACCAGCGTGTGCTCGAACTGGGCCGTGCGCTTGCCGTCGGCGGTGACCGCCGTCCAGCCGTCGTTCCACATGCGGTGGCGATGGTCGCCCATGGTGATCATCGGTTCGATGGTGAACGTCATCCCGGGTTCGAGCAGGGTCGTCAGCCGGGGCTCGTAGTAGTGGAGGATCTGGAGGTCGGTGTGGAACTGGCGGCCGATGCCGTGGCCGATGAACGACCGCACCACCCCGTAGCCGCGGGCCTCGGCGTGCTCCTGGATGGCCCGCCCGATCACGTTCAGCGGCCGCCCGGGCGCGACCGCGGCGATGCCGAGCTCCAGGCACGCACGGGTCACGTCGACCAAACGGCGCGAGGCATCGTCGACCTCCCCGACGAGAAAGGTCGCGTTGGTATCGCCGTGGACCCCGTCGACGAATGTGGTCACGTCGAGGTTCACGATGTCGCCGTCGACCAAGGCCCGGTCGTCGGGTATGCCGTGGCAGATGACCTCGTTGACCGAGGTGCAGATCGCCTTCGGATAGCCGTGGTAGTTCAGCGGGCTCGGGTACGCGCCCCGCCGGACGCATTCCTCGTGGGCGAGCACGTCGAGCTCCTCGGTCGTCACGCCCGGCCGCACGGCCGCGCCCACCAGCGCCAGCACTTCGGCCGCCACCCGACCGGCCACCCGCATCCGCTCGATGACGTCGGCCGGTTGGACCGGGCTCTCGGGAACCCGCTCGACCCGACCTGTGTCGGCGTAGGGCGGCCGGCCGATCGACGGCGGCACCGTGCGCATCGGTGTCACCCGTCCCGGCTTGATCGCCTCACCCCGGCCAGGACCGGCGGCGGCCTTGTGGCAGCGCTTGAACTTGCGCCCGCTTCCGCACCAGCACGGGTCGTTCGACTTAAGGGCCTCGTGCATGATGCGCACCAAGGTACGCCTGGTGGACCACCTTCGAAGCAAGCTCCTGCTCCGCCTTGGCCAAGCGTGACCGGGCGTAGCGCTCCTCGTACATCGACACGAGATCGGGCCGCCGTTCCCGCAACCACGCCATCCAGTGCTCGCGCACGACCGGCCGCAAGTGGAGGCTGATGGCGGTCACGCTGGTGGCCCCGGCGTCGGTGCAGGCGGCGGCCACCTCCTCCAGTTGTGCCCGACCATCGGACATGCCGGGAATGATCGGCGCCACCAACACCCCGCACGGGATGCCGGCCTCGTTGATGCGCCGCACCGCCTCGATGCGCTGGCGTGGGCGGGGCGTGCCCGGCTCGGTCGCCCGCCAGGTGGCCTCGTCGAGGGTGCCGATCGAGAAGTTCACGTGGACGTCGGTCCGCTCGGCCGCGGCCACGAGCAGCGGCAGGTCGCGCAGGATCAACGTCGACTTGGTGAGGATGGAGAACGGATTCGCGGCTTCGCCCAACACCCGCACGATCCCCTGGGTCAGGTGGTACTTGCCCTCGCACCGCTGGTACGGGTCGGTGTTCGTCCCCATGGCGATCGGGTCGCCCGCCCACCGGGACCCCTTGAGCTCGGCCCGCAACCGCTCGACGGCGTTGATCTTCACCACGATCTTGGTGTCGAAGTCGATCCCCACCCCGAGCCCGAGGTAGTCGTGCGTCGGCCGGGCGAAGCAGTTGTGGGACACCACCCCGTCGGCAATGAAGTCGCCTGTGCCGGTGGTGATGTCGTACATCGGGAGGTCGACGCCCAAGGGCTCGACGGCCACTACCCGCAACCGGGCCGATGTCTCCACGCGTCGACCCTCGATCGACCTCCGGTCGGTGGCGCAGGGATCGACCAGGTGGAAGAACCGCAAATGTTCGGCCAACCCGCCGCCCACCTCGACCACGATGGACGCAGCGTCACCATCGAGGGCCCGGGTCGACAACGACGCCTCGAACCCCCACCGCTCCAGCGCCGCCACGATGGTGGCCACCGCCGAGCGATCACGCGACGCGAGGCACAACCTGCCGCGCCCGTACGAGCCGCCGCGATCGAACGACGCCGCCACGAACCCCTTCTGCCATTCGCCCGACGACGAGCACGACGGCCACGGATGGGCGGGGTGGCCGCGGTGCCCCTGGCCGCGGCCACCTCCGTCCACCGTCAGGGCGCCGGCCCCAGCAGACG
>JAXDPV010000116.1:0-3999 GCA_034668185.1 Actinomycetota bacterium | reverse complement strand
GGAAGGCCGAGACGAGAGCGGCCAGCGACGGCGGGTCGAGGCCCTCGAACAGGCCGGCGGCCAGGCACTCGGCCACCAGCAGGCCGCGCTCGTGGAAGAGGCGGCGCACCATCTGGCCCGAGGTCGTGAGCCGCCATCCCTCGACGTGCCCCCGGCGGCGCAACAGCTCGGCCACGGCGTCGAACTCGTCGTCGTAGGCCGCTTCCTCGGCCGCCAGCCGCGACGACACCAGCGCGATCTCGTCGTCGACGCGGCCGGCCGAGCGACCGTTGGCTGCCCGGCGCTCGGGCGCGGCCGTGGCCTCGACCGCCACCTCGGGCAGCGCCCGCAACAGCTCGGCGACCTCGCGGGCGAAGCCCCGCCCGGTCTCGGCCAGGTGGGTGAGGTCGAGGCGGCCGACGACGACGGGCGCGGCCCGGAAGTCGCCGGCGGTCACCACCACCCGGCGGCAATCCGCGCCCACGGTGTCGATGGCCGCCTGCCCCCGCCGCACCCGCGGCGGCGCCACCACCACCAGCCGCCCCGCGCTGGCCCGTCCCGGGTCGACCACGACGTCGCCCATGGACAACCCCGCCACCGCTCGTTCGTTGCTGAGTTGCCTGCCACATGTGGCCGGCAACTCAGCAATGGAGGGCGAAAGGGCGCGCTCGGCGCGCAAGTTGGCGACCATCGTGCGCAGGTCGGCGAGGGTGTCCTCGAGGAGGTGGTGGGCGAGGGAGCGGCGGAAGCGGCGACGGCCCTCCTCGACGCCGTAGCGGTGGAGGAGGTTGGCGACCATCGCCGGCGTGGCCCGGAAGTGCGAGCGCAACGTGTCGGCCCGACCGCCGCCGGCCAGCCCGCTCACCCGGTGCAGGGGAACGTCTTCCGCCCACGGCACGATCACGTGGCCGACGCGGTCGAGGCCGCGCCGCCCGGCCCGGCCGGCGAGCTGCGCGACCTCGGCCGACGTGAGGGTCTCGCCGGTGGCCCGCATGACCCGATCGATGACGACGGTGCGGGCCGGGAGGTTGACGCCGAGGGCCAGGGTCTCGGTGGCGAACACCACCTTCACCAAGCCCTCGGCCGCGGCCACCTCGACCACCTCCCGCTGTAGGGGCGCCATGCCGCCGTGGTGGGCGGCGATGCCACACGCCAGGGCCAGCCGCCAGCCGCTGGCGTCGAGGGTGCGGGCCTCGGTGGCGTCGAGGCGGTCGGTCGCGGCCGACACCAACGACGCGATGCGGGCCGTCTCCTCGTGCGACGTCAACCGGATGCCGGACGAGACCAACGCCCCCACCGCCCGGTCGCACCCGCTCCGGCTCAGCACGAACCAGATGGCCGGCAACATGGCGTGCTCGCGCAGGTGGTCGAGCAGTTGCTCACGGGCCGGTGTCACCGGCCTGGCCCGGTCGCGCACCCGCCGGCCTTCGCCGCGCGCCGTCCGGCGCACGCCGTCGTGGAGCTCGGCCGTCGGGTTGACGCGGCCGTCGACGAAGATCGGCAGTACCAGCGGCGGGGTGCCCTGCAGGTTGCCGACGGCGTAGAGGAACTGCAGCGCGACCGGCCGTTGCTCCTCCACGATCAGCTCGGTCGGCCCGTGTACCTCCTCGACCCACGCATGGAGGACGGCGAGGTCGGGCAGCGTGGCCGACAGGCACACGAGGGCGACGTCGTCGGGCGCGTGGACGACGACCTCCTCCCACACCGGGCCGCGGTCGGGGTCCTGGAGGTAGTGGAACTCGTCGAGGACGATGGCGCCGAGGCCGCGCAGGATGGCGGCGTCCTCGTACAGGAGAGCCCGCAGGACCTCGGTCGTCATCACGACGACGGGCGCGTCGGGGCGCACGGTGCGGTCGCCGGTGAGGAGGCCGACGTTGGCCGAGCCCAGGCGGGCGGCCAGGTCGCGGAACTTCTGGTTGGAGAGGGCCTTGAGGGGCGTGGTGTAGAAGGCCTTGCCGCCGGCGGCGAGGGCGCGATCGACGGCGGCGTCGGCGACGAGGGTCTTGCCTGCGCCGGTGGGCGCAGCTACGAGGACAGAGTGGCCTCGGTCGAGCGCGGCGAGGGCGCGCTGTTGGAACGGGTCGAGCGTGAGCAACGGGGAATCCTTCCGGGAGCGTGGTCGGCAGGGACGCGTCGAACTCCGGATCGCACAATGCCTGTCATGTCACACACCCCCTCTTCCTCGTCGGTCGTGGTGTGAAGGCTGGCCTGGCGGCGTTGGCCGGGCAAGCCATTTAGGCTCCGGGCGTGCTTGACGTGCCGGTGGTCGCCCTCGACCCGTCCCTGCCACTGCCGGCCTACGCCCGGGTGGGCGACGCCGGCGCCGACCTCGTCGCCCGCGAGGGCGTGGTGTTGAAGGCGGGGGGCGGGCGGGCGGCGGTGCCCACCGGCGTGGCCCTGGCCCTGCCCCACGGGTACGCCGGCTTCCTCCAACCCCGCAGCGGCCTCGCCTTCCGTCACGGGGTCACGGTGTTGAACGCGCCCGGCCTCATCGACAGCGGCTACCGCGACGAGGTGAAGGTGTTGCTCGTCAACCTCGACCCGTCGAGCGACTACGAGGTGCGGCGCGGCGACCGGATCGCGCAGCTCGTCGTGCAGCGGGTGGAGGAGGCGTCGTTCTCGGCCGTCGACGAGTTGCCGTCGTCGGAGCGCGGCCTCGGCGGCTTCGGCCACACCGGCCGGTAGGGGTCGGTAGGTGCCCGAGCTACCCGAGGTCGAGGCCCTGGCCGGGTTCCTCGGCGAGATGGCCACCGGCCGGGTGATCAAGCGGGTCGAGGTGGCGTCGCTGTCGGCGTTGAAGACCTACGACCCGCCCGTCGATGCCTTGGCCGGACGCACGGTGGCCGGCGTCGGGCGGCGGGGCAAGTTCCTCCTGATCGACACCGGCGGCGTGTGGCTCGTGTTCCACCTGGCCCGCTCGGGGTGGGTGCGGTGGAAGGACTCGTTCCCGCCGGGGCCGGCCAAGCCAGGCCGGGGTCCGCTGGCGTTGCGGGTGCGGTTCGAGGACGGCGCCGGCTTCGACGCCACCGAAGCCGCGACCGAGAAGCGCCTGGCCGTCTACGTCGTGCGCGACCCCTCGGAGATCGAGCACATGGTCACCCTCGGGCCGGACCCGCTGGATGCGTCGGCGTTCACGCTGGCGGCGTTCGCTGACGCCTTGCACTCGGCGGGCGCGTCGCAGATCAAAGGCGTGCTCACCGACCAGCGGGTGATCGCCGGCGTGGGCAACGCCTATTCGGACGACGCCCTGCACGCGGCCCGGCTGTCGCCGTTCAAGCAGGCGTCGAAGCTGACCGCGGACGAGGTCGAACGCTTGTGGTCGTCGCTGGTGGCGGTGCTGACCGACGCCGTCGGGCGGTCGGCCGGGCTGCCGGCGTCGGGGCTCAAGTCGGAGAAGAGATCGGGTATGCGGGTGCACGGCCGCGACCGCGAACCGTGCCCGGTCTGTGGCGACACCATTCGCTCGGTGTCGTTCGCCACCAAGTCGTTGCAGTACTGCCCGACGTGCCAGACCGGCGGCAAGCCGCTCGCCGACCGCCGGTTGTCCCGCTTGTTGAAATAGGTTCGATAAGGGACAATCGGGAATGCAGCGATTGTCGGGGCTCGACGCAACCTTCCTCTATCTCGAAACGCCGAACAACCACATGCACGTGGCCTCGACGGCGGTGTTCGATCCGAGGACGGTGCCCGGCGGGTACTCCTTCGACAAGGTGCGTTCGCTGGTGGAGTCCCGCTTGCACCTGCTGCCGCCGTTCCGGCGCCGGCTGGTGGAGGTGCCGTTCCAGTTGCACCATCCGTTGTGGATCGAGGACCCCGACTTCGACCTCGACTACCACTTGCGCCGGGCCGGGCTGCCCACGCCCGGCGGGGCCGAGGAGCTGGCCGAGTTCGCGGCGTCGGTGATGGCCCGCCCGCTCGATCGGCGCCGCCCGCTGTGGGAGATGTACGTGGTCGAGGGGCTCGAGCACGGGTTGATCGCGACCGTGACCAAGACGCACCACGCCGCCATCGACGGTGTGT
>JAXDPV010000115.1:0-4374 GCA_034668185.1 Actinomycetota bacterium | reverse complement strand
GACCCGGCGACGATCGAGCGGGTCGCGGGTGAGGTCAAGGACGTGGGCACGCTCGAGTTGCTGTCGGCCCTCACCCGCGCCGACTCCCACGCGACCGGGCCGGCAGCGTGGAGCGAATGGAAGGCGGGCCTGGTCGCGGAGCTCGTCGACAAGACCCGCCTGCAACTGCAGAGCGGCGCGCCACCGCCCGACACGCGCGAACGCACGATCCCGACCGACCTTCCCGACGGCGTACACGGCGAAGGAAACCGATGCACGGTCGTGGCGCCCGACCGCCCCGGCTTGTTCAGCAAGGTCGCGGGCGTGCTTGCGCTCCACGGCCTCGACGTCCGCTCGGCCACGGCCGCGCCGTCGGGCGATGGTCGGGCCGTCGAGGTCATCGACGTCGAGCCCGCCTTCGGCAAGGCGCCGGCGTGGGATCGCGTCGCCCGCGACCTCGACGCCGCCCTCGACGACCGCCTCCCGCTCGACGACAAGCTGGCCCAGCGGGCCCGTTCCTACGAGCGCCGCTACCGCACCACCGCGGCCCAGCCCGCCGACCCCCGCGTCATCGTCGACAACCGCGCGTCGGCTCGTGCCACGGTGATCGAGGTGCGCGCGCCCGACGGCGTCGCCGTCCTCCACCGCATCACCGCCGGGCTGGCGTCGTGCTCCCTCGACGTGCGGGTCGCGCTGGTGGAGACGCTCGGCCACGAGGTCGTCGACTCGTTCTACGTCGTCGGCCCGTCGGGCGAGAAGGTGACCGACCCCGAGGCCCTCGCCGCCGTCGAGGCGGCCGTGCTCGGTCAGCTCGAGCGCAACACGTAACCCACGCCCCGCAGGGTCTGGATCACCGACGACTGGCGGCCGAGCTTCCGGCGCAGGCTGCTCACGTGGACCTCGACGAGGTTCTGGTCGTAGCCCTCGAAGCCCCACACCGTCGAGAGGAGCTGCGCCTTCGACGCCACCCGGCCGGCCTGGCGGGCCAGCGCGGTCAGCAGTTCGAACTCGATGCGGGTGAGCTCCACGGGCTGGCCGTCGACGAACACCCGCCGCCCGGACTCGTCGATCTTGAGCGGGCCGACCTCGATGACCTCGGCCGCCGCCTTGGCCCGCCGGCGCAGCACCACCCGCAAGCGGGCCACCAGCTCGGCCAGCACGAACGGCTTGGCCAGATAGTCGTCGGCGCCCGACTCGAAGCCGGCCAGACGATCCTCGACCGCGGCCGCGTCGGTGAGGAAGAGGAACGGGAGGTCGCTGCGCTGGCGCAGGCGGCGGGCCAGCGTCAGGCCGTCGGGGCCTTCGCCGAGGCGGATGTCGAGGACGGCGGCGTCGGGGTGGAACCACTCGGCCGCCTTCTCGCCGGCGTTGGCGTCGGCCGCGGCCATGACCTCCCAACCCTCGCGGGAGAGGGCGGCGGTCAACAACTCGCGCAAGCTGGGATCGTCCTCGACGATGAGGATGCGGATCGGTGTCGTCACGGGCCCCTACGGGTCATCCTGAAGTTGATCGGCCAACTTCAGCGCTTCTTCAGCGTAGGCGCAGGAATCCTTCAACCGTGCCAGGGAGACTGGATGATCGAGGCGGGACGAAGGCGGGGGTACGGGCGCTCATCCAGGCGGGGTGGGCGCCCGTTTCGCGCTAGGCCTCGAGCAGCCGGTGGGCGATCTCGGGCAGGCGGGCGATCTCGGTCTTGGCCACGACGGCGTCGACCACGGAGTCGCGCAGGTCGATGACGTCGGAGTTGGCCGAGAACAGGATGAGGCGGACGCCGGGGATGGCCTGGCGCAGGCGGTCGGCGATGGAGAGGCCGGTCTCGCCGCCGCCGAGCTTGTAGTCGAGGACGATGAGGTCGGGCGAGGTGCGCTGGGCCGCGTCCACCGCTTCGGCGGCGCTGCTGGCCACGGCGACGACCTCGAGTTGGGCGTCGAACTCCAGGGTGAGCTGCACCAACTTCCTGAGGTCGGGTTCGTCGTCGACCACGAGCACGTGCCACACGACTTCCAGGTCCCCGGTCATACCGTCACTTTTGCCCGCTCCGAGGTCGATTTGTAGGGCTAACTCCGAAATGGTCAGAAGGGGTGGGTTGCGGCTTGGCCCCGCACTAGCCTGCGCCGTCCATGGCCGACGGTGAGGTGACCGCTCAGGACCTGCTGCGCTGGAGCGAGGCGTTGGCCGGCATCGCCCGCACCGGGCTCGGCTTCACCGAGAGCCTGTACGAGCGCGAGCGCTTCGCGGAGGTGCTGAAGGTCGCGGGCGACATCCGGGTCGCGGCCGGGCACGAGCTGGCGGCGTCGTCACTGGTCGAGGAGTGGCTCCTGGCGGTGGGCGAGGGCGTGGCCGGTTACGTCACGCCCAAGGTCGCGGTGGGCGCGGTGGTCGGCAACGACCGGGGCGAGATCCTGCTCGTGCAGCGGGCCGATTCGGGCGTGTGGCTGTACCCCACGGGGTGGGCCGACATCGGCTATTCGGCGTCGGAGGTGGCGGTCAAGGAGGTGCTCGAAGAGACCGGGATCGAGGTCGAGCCCGTGCGTTTGATCGCCGTGCTCGACGGCCTCCGGTTGGGGTTCACCCGCATCCCGCTGTACTCGCTGGTGTTCCACTGCCGGATGGTCGGCGGGGCGTTGCAACGCCACGAGCTCGAGTGCGCCGACGTCGGATGGTTCGCCGAAGACGCCATGCCCACGCCGCTGGCCGGGGCCGAGCGTTGGGGGCCCTCCGCCTTCGCCGCCATCAGGGGCGAGCCGGTGGAGGTGATGTTCGACCCGCCGCGGGCCGCGATCTGGCGCCAACCGGGCGCAAGCGAAGCCCCTTCTGATAAGAACCAATAAAGGCGCTTGCGGCCGGTCCGGCGCAGGTCCACCGTAGCTAGTGCTCCACCGGGCTATGCGCTCGGCCGGCGGAGTGGTGACGAAGGCGCAGTGAGGCGTCAGGCGACGTGGCAGACCAGAGGATGATCGGGAAGGAAGGCCGGGTGACCGGCACCGTCTCTCCCGGTTCGGTGGGCGAGGTGATGGTTCCCGTCCGCGGCGGCACCGAGCACTTCCATGCCTATGCCGCCGACGACGGGCAGACCATCGTCCGCGGCACCCGCATCGTGGTCGTCGACTACCTGCCGCCGCGCACGGTCATCGTCACCCCCTCGTAGCGCGCAAAGTGAGTACGGAGATGTTGCTGGTACCGGGCATTGTCATCGGGGCCTTGTTGGCTCTCTTGATCCTGTTCAAGCTGATGTGGCGCGTGGCCGAGCCGAACGAGGCGTTGATCATCTCGGGGCTTCGCACCGACAACCCGAGCGGCACCGACCTGAGCGCGGCCAGCCTCGGCTTCAAGATCGTGACCGGCAAGGGCACGCTGGTGATCCCCGGCGTGCAGACGGTGCGCCGGTTGTCGCTCGACCTGCGCGAGGCCGAGCTCGAGATCGAGTGCGTCACCCACCAGGGCATCCCGCTCGGCGTCAAGGGCGTGGTGATCTTCAAGGTCGGCGACGACTTCCACTCGATCGCCAACTCGGCGCGACGCTTCCTCGACCAGCAGGAGCTCATGGACCAGCGCGTCCACAACGTGTTCGCCGGCCACCTGCGCGCCATCGTCGGTTCGATGACGGTGGAGGAGATGATCCGCGACCGCGAGAAGCTGACGTCGTTGACCCGGCAGTCGTCCGGCATCGAGATGGAGAAGCTCGGGTTGATCGTCGACTCGCTGCAGATCCAGGAGATCATCGACCCCACCGGGTACATCGAGAACCTCGCCCGGCCCCAGGCGGCCATCGTGGAGTCGAACGCCCGCATCGCCTCGGCCGAAGCCGACCGGGCCGCGACCCAGGCCGAAGCCGAGGCCGAGGCCCGCAAGGCCGAGGCCGTCCGTGAATCGTCGATCAAGCAGGCCGGCTACCAGGCCGAGGTCGACCGGGCCGAGGCCGCGGCCAAGCAGTCGGGGCCGTTGGCCGACGCCAAGGCCCGCCAGCAGGTCGTGGTCGAGGCGACCAAGGTCGCCGAGCTCGAGGCCGAGCAGGCCGAGAAGCGGCTGAACGTCGAGGTGCGCAAGCCGGCCGACGCCCGGGCCTACGAGCAGCGGACGATCGCCGAGGCGACGCGCGACGCCACCCTCGCCGCGGCCCACGCCGAGGCCGAGCACGCCCGCCAGGTCGGTATCGGCGAGGCCGCGGCCATCGAGGCCAAGGGCCTGGCCGAGGCGACCGCGCTGAAGGCACGGGCCGAGGCCCTGGCCGAGAACCAGGACGCGGTCATCGGCCAGCAGTTGGCCGAGAACTGGCCCGCGATCGTCGAGGCCGCGGCCAAGCCGTTCGCCGCCATCGACAACTTCACCGTACTCAACGGCGCCAGCGGCTTGTCGGAAGCGTTGGCCTCGGCCCTGTCGCAAGGCGTCGCCGGG
>JAXDPV010000114.1:0-2885 GCA_034668185.1 Actinomycetota bacterium | reverse complement strand
CACACCTCGAGGAAGTAGCTCAGCACCCGCACGAGGGCGATGGTCGACAGCACGAGGGCGGTCGATGCCATCACCACGATGAGGATGCCGTAGACGATCGCCCGGGTGATCGTCTCGAGCGGCACCGCCGTCTTGTCGCGGATCGTCACCACGACGGTTTCGATCGTGTCGGCGGCTTGCACCGTCCAATCAGGCGAGGCCATGGCCGGCAGACTACCCAGTAGCGTTTGCCGGCAATGCGCCAGCCGGTTCCCGCCGTCCTCCTGGCGCTGGCAGTGGCCGCCTTCGGCGCCGTCGTCCTCGGCGAGTACGACCTGTCGGGAACGACGCCGTTGGTGGCCGGCGCCCTCTTCGGCATCGCCGTGGCCGAGGTGGCCGTGACCGTGGCCCACTCGTCCGACGGCTACCTCCAAGCGGCCGTCGCCCTGGTGACCGAGGCCGGGTTGGTGTGGGCCACGTGGATCTCGTCGGGCCACCACCTCGACCTGGCGTCGGCCACGGCGTGGGTCGGCATCGCCCTCGGCTCGGCCATCGCGCCGCTCTGGATCAGAAGCGTGGGTCGGCGAGGAGAACGCAGTCGGGGCGGCGAAGGACCATCGCCTGCTTCGTGACGTTGCCCGACGGCTTCGTCAACGTGAAGACCAGGACCTCGGCGTCGGCGCCCTTCCAGCGGACCGTCCACGGCGAGTCGAGGGCGCCCAAGTTGGCGCCTCCGATCGCACGGGCCGCGGCCTCGCAGCGCGGCTTGTTCGCCGGCCACGTCGTGGTGGTCGAGCTCGTGGGCGGGGCCGCACCCTTGGGGGCGCCGCCGGCCGCGCGCGCAGTCGCCGCCGAATACTGCCGGGGCGTCGACTGGATGGCGGCCACCAGCGCGTTCGGGTCGGCCTGGTTGCCCAGGTCGCCGACCATCTCCTCGCCGACCGCGTAGTTGTCGACGGACCCGGCGTCGCCCGCGCCCGCGCCCGCGCCGGCCGCCGAGTCGAGCGAGTTCGCCGCCGGCGACGACGGTTCCACGGCCGACGTCAGGCGGTCGGCCGACGACGACGGCCGCAGCACCGAGGCGATGCCGGCCAGCAGCACCAGGGCGGCGGCCGCGCCCACGAGCCAAGCCGGCGGGGGGTACAACCGGCGACGCCGGCGGGAGGCGAACTCGAGCACCGGGGCCATGCCCCCTTCGGCAGGGCGGTCGGCCTCGGCCACCGCCGTGGCGATGAGGGCGTCGAGCAGCACGGGGTCGAGGGGAGCTACCGGTGAAGCCGCGAAAGCGGACGCTTCGGCCAACGCGTCCGAGCGGGCCCGGCACGCCGAGCAGTCGCCAAGGTGGGCGGCCACGGCGTCGTCGGGCGCGTCGAGCGCGCTCGAAAGACGTTCATCGTCGAAGTGGGGGGAGGTGGCGTTCACGTTCGCGGGGTTGGACGGTCGGCGTCGGGGGACGGGTTCCCGAGCACGGCGGCCAGGCCGGCGCGGCCGCGCGCGATGCGGGAGCGGACGGTGCCGGGGGGCACCTCCAGTATCTGGCCGATCTCGGCGTAGTCGAAGCCGAGGAGGTCGCGCAGCACGACGGCGGCGCGGAACTCGACCGGCAACGTGGCCAAGGCCGCGTCGATGTCGGCGCGGTCGCCGATGCGTTCGATCGCACCCGCCGAAGGGACGTGGCCGATGACGTCGAGGGTGTCGTCGTCCACGGGCTCGGGCCGGCGCCGGCGGCGGCGGAGCTCGTCGAGGCAGGCGTTGGTCGCGACCCGGAAGGCCCAGGTCGAGAAGGCGGCCCGCCCGTCGAAGCGGGGGAGGCCGCGCACGATGGCGATCAACGCCTCCTGGGTCGCGTCCTGGGCGTCGGCGTCGTTGCCCACGACCCGCCTGCAGACGGCGGCGATGCGGTCGGCGTGGCGGCGCAACAGCGCATCGAGGGCCGCGCCGTCACCGGCGTTGGCCGCGGCCACCAGCTCGGCATCGTCCCGTCGATCGTCGATGGGAAGAGAGGCTAGGGGGCGCCTCAGCCGGCCACCGTGACCTCGGCGATCTCCACCCGGTTGTCGTCGCCGAGCTTGGTGATCCAGAGGAGAACGGCCGCGCCCTCCTTGCCCGCCAGGTCGAAGGTGGCGCTGCCGCCGATGCCGTCCTGCGACGCCGCCGGCGAACCCCATTCGGCCAACGACGCCTTGGGCGAGTCGGCCACGTAGACCTGCGCGCTCCAGCCGCTCGAGGGCGACGACACCGACAACGTCGAGAGCTTGGCCGACGAACCCAACTCCAGCACCACCCCCACGCCCTTCTTGAGCCGGCCGAAGTCCTGGCTGTTGTACCGGTCGGTCGACCACGACGTGGACGGGTTGCCGTCGGCCACCGCGCCCACGCGGGACTCGTTCTCCTCGTGGTCGCTGCCTTCGGGGTCGAAGCTGTGGGCCGCGGCGATGGCGACCGGCGCGCCCGTGCTCTTGGGCGACGAGTCGCCGCCGGTGCCGAGCAGGCCCTGGCCCACGTCGGACTGGCTGAAGGCGATGCCGACGACGATCAGGGCCACCGCGGCCACCACGATCACGAACGCCGGCACCAACCACGTCCGCTCGGTCTGGCCGAAGGTGGGGGCCATGCCGCTCGGCGGCGTGAGGTCGCGGCTGACCGCGGGCACGGCGTCGTCATCGCCGAGGTCGATGCTGCGCAATGCCGAGGCCAGGTCGCCGGCCGACTGGTAGCGCCGCTCCGGGTCCTTGGCCATGGCCTTGGTGACCACCGCTTCCAACGATCGGGGGATGCCGGCCCGCAACTGGCGGGGCTTCAACGGTTCATTGTGGACGTGGGCCATGGCGGTGGCCATCTCGGTGTCGGCGACGAATGGCGGCCGCCCGGTCAACAACTCGTAGAGCACCACGCCGAGCGCGTAG
>JAXDPV010000113.1:0-16139 GCA_034668185.1 Actinomycetota bacterium | reverse complement strand
CGGTGGCGTGCAGGGTCGAGAGGACGAAGTGGCCGGTGAGCGCCGACTGGGTCGCGATGCGGGCCGTCTCCACGTCACGGATCTCGCCGACGAGGATGACGTCGGGGTCCTGGCGGAGGATCGCCTTCAAGCCGCCGGCGAAGGTGATGCCCGCGGCCTCGTTGGCCTGGATCTGGTTGATCGACGGCACGACGTACTCGACCGGGTCCTCGATCGTCATGATGTTGCGGTCGGCCTCGTTGATCTCCATGAGCGAGGCGTAGAGCGTCGTCGTCTTGCCGCTGCCGGTCGGGCCGGCGCACAGCACCATCCCGAAGGGCGAGCGGATGATGCGGGAGTAGGTCTCGTGGGTTTCCTCGGGCATCCCGAGTTGGCCGAGCCGGTACATCGAGCGGGACTTGTCGAGGATGCGCATCACGCACTTCTCGCCCCAGATGGTGGCGATGGTGGACACCCGCACGTCGACCGAGCGGCCTTCGAGGTTGAGGGCGATCTGGCCGTCCTGCGAGCGGCGGCGCTCGACGATGTTCATGCCGGCGAGGATCTTGATGCGGCTCACGAGGGCGGGCGCGAGGTCGACGGGCAGCGACAACACGTCGTGGAGGGCGCCGTCGACGCGGAACCGCACCCGCAACTGGTCGTCCTGGGGTTCGACGTGGACGTCGGAGGCACGGTCGCGCAGGGCCTGGGTGAAGAGGAGCTGCACGATCTGCACGACGGGCGCTTCGGCCTCGATGCTCGTGCCCGTGGCCCCGCCTGGGCTGGTGGGCGTGCGCCGCAGCTCGGCGGCCACGAAGGCCTGGACGTGGCGGTCGACGTCGACCACGGCCCGGTAGGACGTGTCGATGACCCGGCGGACGTCGCTCGGCCGGGCCAGCACGACCGTCACCGGCGCGCCCAGCAGCGACGACAGCGTGGCTTGATCCTCGGCCGACATGGGCTCGGACGCGGCCACGATCACGGCCCCGTCGAGCCTGCGTAGCGGGACGAAGACCATCTGGCGGGCCACCCGCTCGGGCACCAGCTCGATGAGGTCGGCCTCGGGTCGGTTGTTGCGGAGGTCGACGACGTCGAGGCCGCTCTGGACCGCGAGGGCGCTGACGAGCCTGGACTCGTCCACCGCGCCCATCTGGGACAGGACCTCGCCGAGGAGGGCGCCGCTGGCGGCCTGCTGCTTGAGCGCGGCCTTGAGCTGGGCCCGCTTGATGGCCCGGGAGTCGAGCAACACCTCGCCGAGCCGCTTGCCGCCCCGCACGCTGGCGAAGGCGGTGTCGGTGGCCGATCCCTTGGCCTTGACCTTGACCTCGACCTCGACCTCGACGTCGGCCTCGTCCTCGAGGTCCACCACGGGCTCGGGCTCGGGCGCAGCCTTCGGCTTCGGCTCGGCCGCGGCCTTGGGCTGGGGCCAGTCGACGAGGGCCTCGACCTCGACCTCGATGTCGACCGGGGGCGCCACCGCGACCGCGGCCCGCTCGGGCTCACCCCGCCAACGCAGGCGGGAGCTCATTGCGATCCCTCCAGGGCGACGGCCCCGGCCGCTTCCTCGCAGGCGGAGACGGCGTCGCCGCCCGTTCCCACGACCCGGTTGGCCCACGCCGCGAACGGGTGCATCGACGTCATACCGGCCACGACCAGCGGCGTCCCCGAGCGCAGGGCGCAGATAGCCCCGAACTCGCCGGGCGTGGCGCTGGCGTCGGGCCGGGCCCGCATGGCCAGGACGACGTCGGGCTTGGCGTCGAGCGGGCACGTCCTGCCGGCCACCAGCGCGTTGCACGGGAAGGTCGGTTCGCCCGGTTCGTGGCATCGCAACACCTCGTGTCCGGCACGGGAGAGCGCGGCCGCCGCCTGCTCCGTCGCCCAGTCGTCGGTGCCGACAGCCAATACCGCCAATCGGCGTCCTCGATCCACGTTCCAACCATGTTGTCCCCACATAACTGCGGCCGCTACGGGAGGCCAACGCACGCCCAACTCACGGGTGACGACTAGTGTTTATTGGGTGACCAGCCTTCCCGCTGGCCGTCCAGGACGTCGGATACTGGTCGTCGACGACGACCCCCTGGTCCGGGAGTATCTGACCGTCGGCCTCACCGATGACGGCTTCCGCGTCGACACCGCGGCCGATGCCTCCGCCGCCCGCGCCAAGCTCGCGGCCGCGCCCACGCCCGAGCTCGTGCTCCTCGACATCCAACTGGCGGGCGAGGACGGCCTCGGCCTGCTCGGCGACATCAGGCGCACGAGCGAGATCCCCGTCGTCCTCCTCACGGGCAAAGGCCGCGAGGCCGACCGGATCGTCGGCCTCAAGCTCGGCGCCGACGACTACGTGGTCAAGCCCTTCTCCCTCGGCGAGCTGGCGGCCCGCATCGAGACGATCCTGCGCCGGAGCAGCAGCCGCCCGGCCAGCCCGGCCATGGAGTTCGACCGCCTGGCCGTCGACCTCGTCACCCGCGAGGTGCGGGTCGATGGCGGCCTCAAGGAGACGACGGCCAAGGAGTTCGATCTTCTGGCCTTCCTGGCCTCGTCGCCCCGGCAGGTGTTCAGCCGCGAGCAGCTCCTCGACCAGGTGTGGGGCTCGTCGTCGGAGTGGCAGGACAGCGCCACCGTCACCGAGCACGTCCGCCGCATCCGCAAGAAGATCGAGGACGACCCCGACCAGCCCCGCTGGATCAGGACGGTTCGGGGCGTGGGGTACCGCTTCGAACCGTGACCCGGCCGTGGAGCAGGTCGTGGACCCGCCGGGCGACGTCGTCGGGCTCGAAGGGCTTGGCCAGGAAGTTGGCCGATTCCCGTAGGTGGCGCAGCTTGTCGCGGGCGCTGCCGGCGTAGCCCGACATGTAGACGACCGGCAGCCCGGGCCAGCGCTCGACCAGCCGCCTGGCCAGCTCGACGCCGTCCATCTCGGGCATGACCACGTCGGTGACGAGCAGGTCGATGCCGCCCTCCTGGGCGTCGACCACCCCGAGGGCCTCGACGCCGTTCGACGCCTGGATCAGGATGTAGCCCTCGCGCGTCAGCACCTCGGACACCAGGCGGCGCAGGTCGTCGTCGTCCTCGACCAGCAGGATGACGTGGTCGTCGTGGCCGGCCTGGGGTGGGGCGGGCTCGCGGTCGTTCGCTTCCTCGGCCGGCCACTCGGCGTCGTCGTCGGCCGCCGGGAGGTACACCCGCACGGCCGTGCCCCGGCCCAGCTCGGTGTCGATCTCGATGCGTCCCTCGCACTGCTCGACGATGCCGAACACCGTGGCCAGGCCGAGGCCGGTGCCGGTGGTGCGCTCCTTGGTCGTGAAGAACGGCTCGAAGCAGTGGGCCAGGACGTCGGGCGCCATGCCGACCCCGGTGTCGGCGACGGTGATCACCACCGAGCCGGCCTCGGTCCCGGTCGAGACCATGAGGGCGCCACCCTCGGGCATGGCGTCGCCGGCGTTGACGACGAGGTTGAGCACGACCTGCTCGAGCTGGCCCGGGTCCATCAGTACCTTGGCCGGGCGGAGGTCGATGAACACCGAGACGTCCTCGGCGATGAGCCGGCGCAACACGTTCTCGATGCTCGACACGACCTCGTCGACCGCGAGGAGCACGGGGTCGGCGACCTGGTGGCTGCCCATGTCGAGGAGCTGGCGGGTGAGGTTGGCGCCCTGGGCGCCGGCGCGGCGGATGGCGTCGACGGCGGTGCGCGACTTGGGGTCGTCGTCGCCCATGCGCCGCAGCACGAGCTCGCTGTAACCGAGGATGACGGTCAGCAGGTTGTTGAAGTCGTGGGCCACGCCGCCGGCCAGCCGGCCGATGGCCTCCATGCGCTGTGACCGCAGCAACCGTTGCTCGAGGCTCTTGCGCTTGGTGATGTCGCTGACGACGGCGAGGAAGCCGGTGACCTCGCCCGACGCCAGGTGGAGGGGCACGACCGTGATCGACAGTTCGACCGAGCCCACGTCGTCCCGCGGCCAGGTGGACTCGACGTCGAGGGAGTCCTCGCCCCGTTCGGCGGCGTCGAGCATCGGGGCGATCGACGTGGCCAACGCCGTCGGGAAGGCGGGCCTGGCTTCGTTCCTCGTGACCGCGGCCAGGTCGTTGTCCTCGTAGGCGGGCCAGCCGAACACCTCCTGGGCGGCGTGGTTCCACCAGCTCACGCTGCGGTCGAGGTCGAGTTCGATGATGGCGAGGGGCGTGGCCTCGACGACGCCCCGCAGGCGCTCGCGGTTGGCCTGGACGTCGAGGTAGAGGCGGGCGTTGTCGAGGGACGCCCCGGCCAACTGGGCCATCGAAACGATGATGGCCTCGTCCTCGGCGGTGAACCGGCCGAGCGTCTTGCCCACGACCACGACCAGGCCGGCGCTGCTCTGGCGGGAGGTGGCGAGGGGCACGGCCAGCCACGAACCGGGCGCGGCGGCGATGAGGGGTTCGCCGACGCGGCCGCTCCGGCGGAAGGTGCGTTCGATCTCGTCGATGAGCGCTTCGCTGGCGGGGTCCTCGTCCTCCTTGGCGATCGAGCTGACCCGCAGCGGGATGTCGGGCAGGCTCACGACCGCCTGGCGCGCGCCGAGCACCCGGCAGGCCTGGGCGACGAACACCTCGAGCACCGCTTTGGGCAGGAGCGACGCGGTGATCTGGGGCGCGGCCTGCATGAGCCGGCGGAGCTGGTCGGCCTGGCGGGTGGTGGCCTCGGCCGACCTGGTGGTCTCCTGGTGGAGCACGATCCGTTCGAGGGCGACGGCGGCCCGGCGGGCGATGTCGCGGCCGGCGTCGAGGTCGGACGGGCGGAAGCCGCGGCGGCTCTCGCGGCGGCCGAGGACGATGGCCCCGACCGAGAGGCCCCGCACCTGGACGGGAAGCAGGACCCACGACTCGACGTCGATGCCCCGCAGCACCGACTCGAAGTCGTCGTTCGGTTGCCCCGTGGTCGCACCCCAGCCGAACGACGCCTCGCCGGTGCCGACGGCGGCGGTGATCCGGTCCTGCCACGCGGGATGGGCTTCGGCCACGGCGTCGAAGCGGGCGCCGGCGGTGGGGTCGACGTGGCGGAGCGAGAGGCGGCGGATCGCGCCGGCGCCCTCGTTGCCGGTGGCGATGATCATCCCCCAGTCGGCGAAGGTCGGCACCAGGACCTCGACCAGGTTCTGCAGCGCGGGCTCGTAGTCGTCGAGGGCGGAGTCGAACAGCTCGGAGGCGCGGGCGAGGAGGGCGAGGTGGCTGCGGGCGCTCTCGGCGCCGAGGCGGGCTTGGCGTTCGGCGTCGTGGAGGCGCGCGCTCTCGACCGCGGTCGCGGCCCGCTGCCCGGCGACCCGCAGGATGCGCAACTCGTGGTCGGTGACCTCGTTCGACCGGTCGAAGGCCACGCCGATCACGCCGATCACCCGGCCGCCGGGCGCGACCAGGGGGGCCGCGGCCACGCATTTCGGCCGGCGACCGTCGCGCGCTTCGGCGGTGACGGTCGTCGTCTGCGCCGCCGCCCGCTCGACCAGCTCGGTCGGGACGGCGCCGGCCGGACCCGCGGAGGCCCGCACGGTGAGGGTGGGGACGCCGTCGGTTGTCGGCTCGGTGACGAGGTGGATGACGGCGGTGTCGGCCCCGACGGCCTCGCGCACCCGGCCGGCCAGGTCCACGAGGAGGTCGTCGAGGCGGAGGTGGCCGATGAGGGCCTCGGTCACGTGCTCCATGGCGAGCAGCGAGGCGTTGATCTGGTCGATCTCCCGGCGGCGCCTCGACTCCAGGACGATCCCGCCGGCGAGGAGGGCGACCACGACCGGCGTGGTCAGCGCGCTGAAGATCCAACCCGGGTGGCGGGTGAAGACGTTGTCGGCGTGGGCCAGGACTTCCCGGTTGCGGATGTACAGCAGCCCGTTGAGCACGAGCAGGACCGCGGCCGAGAGACCGAACAGGGCGAACTCGGGGCGCCGCCACCGGGCCCGGGCCGCGCCGGTCGGGGTCACGGGCACCGTGCCCTCCGACCGCTCCTCGCCGTTTGCCGCCTCGTCGACCACCCCACGAGGCTAAGGGACCGGCCGCCCTTTCTCACGGTATGCGCCCGCCGCTTTCGGCCAACTTCGCGTGCTGGGGCGCGCGAATTCGGCCGAAAGCGGGCGTGGGCCGGGGGTCGCAAACGCGCTTTCGGCCACGAACGCGCGCCCAGGCGTGCGTTCGTGGCCGAAAGGAGGGTGCCGGCGCCGGTGGCGTCGGGCCGCGGCTAGCTCTGGTCGGCGGCCTTGGTCGACGGCGGCCCATTGGCGCCGTCCACCTTCCCGGCATGGGTGCCGGATCGGCCGTGGCTGGTGGTGCTGGCGTCGCTCGAAGTGTCCTCGCTGCCCGAGCTGGACGACCCACCAGGGGTACACGCCGGCTTGCCGGGCTCGCTCGGAGGCGTGGCCGCGGGGTCGGTGCACTTGGGCACCCGGTGGTCGTCGGCCGTCGGGCTCCCGCCGGTCTTGGGCGCGTGGTCGGCGTTCGTGCCGGTGTCGGTCTCGTTGTCGGTGGCGGCCGGGTCGGTCGAGTCGTCCGACCCGGTGGCCAGCGGCTTGCCGCAGTCGCTCGCCTTGGCCGCGGCCAAGGCCTCGGCCCCCTTGGCCCGCTCCTGCTTGAGGTACTGGCCGTGGTTGATGGCGAACTCGCCGTTGGTCGCGGGCACGCAGCCGTCGGTGACGCGGGCGGTGCCGTGGAAGCCGGCGGGCGCGGTCTTGACCTGGTTGTTGGCCTTCTCGGCCGGGCCCTTGGGTACCTGGAACGGCGTGGCCGCCTCCACGCCCTTGGCCACGACCGGCTGGAGCGGACCGAGGGCGCCGGCGGCGGCCAACCCGGTCGTGGCGACGAACATGCCGGCGCCGAGGGTGGCGATGACGCCGGCCCGGCGGGCGTTGCGCCGCCACATCGGCTTCCTGCCCTCCTGGGCGAGGGTGGCGATGGCCCCGAGGTGCCGGCCCTGCTCCGCCGGCGGCACCGGGGCGCGCCCGAAAGCGGTCAATCGTTTGATCAGGTCGTCGTGGCCCTCGCCGTCAGGGCCCCATGCGTTGCTCATACCCGTAGAAGCGCTGGTCAGGCGCCCGGGGATATGGCCTTGCGCAAATTGTCGAGGGCCCGGTGCTGGAGGGCCTTCACCGCCCCGGGCTTCCGACCGGTCACCTTGGCCACGGCCTCGATCGGGAGGTCGGCCACGAAACGCAGGACGAGGATCTCCCGCTGGTCGTCGGTGAGCCGGGCCAGCGCCTCGACCAGCGCGGGGTCGATGGGGTCGGCCGGGGCCGCGGCCACCGGCAGCCGGGCGTCCTCGGCCTCGCCGGGCGCAGGGTGCGGGGTCGAGCGCCCCCGTCCCCGCCGGCGCTGGGCGTCGACCACCCGGTTGTGGGCGATCGAGAACACCCATCGCCTGAGGTCGCCGTCGTCGCCGCGGAAGCGGTGGATGTCGCGGGCCACCTGGAGGAAGACCTCGCCCAACACGTCCTCGGGTTCGGGGGCCCGCTGGGCCCGCAGGTAGCCGAGGACGCCGGGGGCCAGGGTGCGGTAGGCGGCGGTCGCCCTCGACGTTGGTTCCTCGACCACGGTGGAAGTGTCGCCCGAGCCCGAGGGGCTATGGCAGGTTGAACCGCTGCTGGTTCTTGGCCAGGTGGCGGTCGCGCCAGGCGGCCAGGCCGCCGAGGCCGGCGGCCAACAGCACGAGCCGGCGGAAGCGGCGGCGTCGGAGCACGGCCGCCACCTTAGGGCCGCCGGGCCGGAAGGTGGGTGGTGCGGCGGATGGGATTCGAACCCACACGTCCTTTCGGACAAGGGTGTTTGAGACCCTCGCGTCAGCCAGTTGCGCCACCGCCGCGTGCTTCGGGCGTCGATCGTATCGCCCCGAACGGTAGAGATCGGAGCCCCTGGGAAAGACACTCGGCGTGTCGCTCGAGGTCAACCTCTCCCTCTGCCTGCCACGGGACGAGCTCTCGGTGCCGGTCGTCCGCCACATCTGCAGCTACGCCCTCGGCGAGGTGGGCGTGGCCGCCGGTTGCGTCGACGACATCCGGGTCGCGCTGACCGAGGCCTGCACCAACGTGCTCGACCACGTCCACGAGGGCGCGGCCTACGAGGTGTTCATCGACATCGACGAGGAGCGCTGCACCATCCGGGTCAAGGACGCCGGCGCCGGCTTCGACTTCGAGGCCGACCGCTCCAAGCCCCGGGCCGGCGCCGACGACGAGTCGGGCCGCGGCCTCGAGCTCATCGGCGCGCTGGTCGACCGGATGCGGTTCGTTTCGATCCCCGACGACGGCATGATCGTGCACCTCGAGAAGGAGCTGCAGTTCGACGCCGCCCACCCCGTGCGCCGCCGGCTGGCGGGAAGTTGACGGCCGCTGGCGCTCGGGCCCCTTGCCCGGCGCCGGCCCGGCAGCGGACGCTCCGCCCATGGACAGGGACGAGCTCATCAAGAGATACCGCCAGGGTGCCGACGCCGTCGATGCCGCGCTCGAGGGCGTGACCGACGACCGGCTCGACCGGCGGCCGGCCGACGGCGGCTGGTCGGCGCGCCAAGTCGTCCACCACCTGGCCGACAGCGAGATGACGTCGGCCATCCGCCTGCGCCGCCTCCTCACCGAGGACGATCCCGTGATCGCGGGCTACGACGAGAACGAGTACGCCCGCCGCCTGCACTACGACCGCCGGCCGATCGAACCTTCACTGGCGGCGATGCGGGCGGCGCGGGACACGTCGGCCGACCTCCTCGACCACCTGGCCGAAGACGACTGGGATCGGGCCGGTACCCACACCGAGAGCGGTGCCTACTCGGTCGGGCGGTGGCTCGAGATCTACGCCGACCACGCCCACGACCACGCCGAGCAGATCGGTCGCGCCCTCGACAGCCCGTGACCCGCGTTACTCCCCGAGCTGTTGCTGCAACTCCAGGAGGAAGGGGTTGAACTGGCGTTCCTGGCCGATGGTCGTCACGTCGCCGTGGCCGGGCAGGACGGCGATGTCGTCGTCGAGGGGCAGGATCTTCGACGCCATCGACTCCATGAGCTCGTCGAACGAACCGCCGGGCATGTCGAAACGGCCGATCGAGCCCTTGAACAAGTGGTCGCCGCTGAACAGCACCGGCCGCTCGCCCTCGACGTCGAGCCGGAAGCACACCGAGCCGCGGGTGTGGCCCGGCGTGTGCAGCGCGGTGAACGTCATGCCCGCGCCCGAGATGCGTTGGCCGTCGTCGATCGACTCGATGACCTCGGGCGGGCGCACGTCGAGGCCGGCCTTTTCGAGGTACTGACCGAAGCTGGCGCTCGTCCCGACGGGGTCGAGCAACATGTGGCGGTCGTGGTCGTGGATGTGGACGGGCACCGCCGACGAGCCGCCGCTCGCCTTGACGACCTCGGCGATGCCGCCGACGTGGTCGATGTGGCCGTGGGTGCTCAACAGCGCGACCAGCTTCAGCTCGTGGTGGGCGATGCGCGACAGGATCGCCGTCGGGTCGGGCGGGGCGTCGATCAACACGCACTCGCCTCCCGGCCCCGACGGGGCCACGATCCAGGCGTTGGTGCTGGCCAACCACAGCGGGATTCCCTCGATCAGCATCGAGGCGACACTACCGGGGGGCGGGCGGGCCGCCGGTCGCGGCCAACATGCGGATGCGTTCGTGCAGGAGCGCGATACCGAACAGCGTGAGGGCGCCGCCGACGACAAGCCGGAAGTGGAAGGGCTCGTGGAGGAAGGCGATGCCGACGGCCACGGCCACCACCGGCACGAGCTGGGTGACGACCGAGGCGCGCGTCGGCCCGACGTCGGCGATCGACCGGTAGTTCAAGACGTAGGCGAAGCCGGTACCGACCACGCCGAGGATGAGGACGGCCAGCACCCGCCGGGGGGCGAGCACGATCCCGTGTTGCACGGTCGTGGCGATGCCGACGGGGCCGATGATCAGCGTGCCCGCGATCAGTTGACCCCCGCTGGCGACCAACGGCGGGATGCCGGCCAGGTGGCGGCGGGCGTAGGCGAAGCCGAGGCCGTAACAGGCCGCGGCCGCGACCGCCGCCAGCCCGCCGGCCAGCGACGAGCCGGTGAGGTCGCCGGCCCCCACGCCCGCGGCCACGGCCACGCCGGCGAAGCCGAGCACGAGCCCGACGAGCTGCGACCGCCGCAGCCGCTCGCCGAGCAAGACCGCGGTGAGCAAGGCCGCGAACAACGGCGTCGACGCGTTCAGCACCGCCGTCAACGCCGAGGTGATGCGCTGCTCCCCCCACGCCAGCAGGGTGAACGGGATCGCGCTATGTACGAGGCCCATCACGAAGAAGTCGCGCCACACCCGCCGGCTGCGGGGGAGTGGCGTCTTCCTGGCCCAGAGGATGCCGACCATCACGATGCCGCCGAGGGCGATGCGGGCCGCGGCCACCGCGCTCGGGGTCATGCCGGCCACGGCCACCTTGATGAAGAGGAACGACCAACCCCAGATGACGGCCAGCAGCGCGATGCGCTTCACGGGCTGCTGTCGCCGAACATGGCAATCGAGCCTACGGCGGCGGCAACCCGCCTTTAGACTGCCCCCATGTCTCGGGCCGCCATCGAGGGCAAGCTCCGCGAGGTCGGCGAGCGCCTGCGCCGGGCCCGGGAGGAGCTGGCCATCCTCGACGAGCAGCTCGTCGTGTTCCACGACACCGAGGCCGAGACCCGGTTGCAGGCGATGGTCGACGAGTCGGCCGAGTCCCGCAACGAGCATCGCGAGGCCCAGCGCCACGCCGAGGCCATGAACCGGGCCAGGGCCCACCTGGTCGCGCAGGTCGCCGAGTTGGAGCGGGCCCAGGACGACCTGTTAGACCGGCTCGTCCTGGAAGTCCGCTGAAGGGCTGAGGAGAGAATCTTGGGCGTACGCGTGGTCATAGCCGAGGACGAGGCCATCGTCCGCCTCGACCTGAAGGAGATCCTGCAGGAAGAGGGGTACGAGGTCGTCGGGGAGACGGGCCGCGGCGACGAAGCGGTGAGGCTCGTGCGCGAGCTCGCGCCCGACCTGGCCATCCTCGACATCCGTATGCCGGGCATCGACGGCCTCAGCGCGGCTCGGGAGATCACCGCCGAGCAGAGCGCGGCCGTGCTCATCCTCACCGCCTACAGCCAACGCAACCTCATCGAAGAGGCGCGAGACGCCGGCGTGCTGGCCTACCTGATCAAGCCGTTCCAGCGGAGCGAGCTGATCCCGGCCATCGAGGTGGCGTTGGGTCGCTACAACGAGATGCGGGCCTTGCGGGCCGAGGTCGACGGGCTCGAGGAGCAACTCGAGACCAGGCGTGCCCTCGACCGGGCCAAGGGCATCTTGATGGACGAGTGCGGGATGAAGGAGGCCGACGCCTTCGGCTTCATCCAGAAGACGGCCATGTCCGAGCGGGCCCGCATGAAGGCCGTGAGCGAGCGCATCATTAGCGGGGAGTTGCGCCCGTAGTCCTCATCTCTTAGGGTGACCTAACGTTAGGTTGACCTAAGACGAGGACGGATATGGTTTCGAAGAGTGTGGCCGGTGCTCTGGTGCTGGTGATCGGGCTCGGCGCCGGCGCCGGCGCGTGTGGCAAGGGCGAGAACCGGCCAGGCCAGGCGTCGTCGAAATGCGCCGGCGACACCGGCTCGGTGAGCGGCAGCGGCGCGCCGAGCGAGGCGCCGTCGGACTTCCCCGAGGCCGAGGCGACCACCAAGCTGGCGGTCACGCTCCAGGACTACGCCTTCGGCGGCCTGCCGGCCACGGCCAAGGGACCGAACGTGTTCTTCACCGGCACGGTGTCGGGCAGCAGTTGCCACGAGGTCCAGGTGGTCGACGCCAAGGCCAAGCTCGTGGGCGAGATCCCGCCGTTCGCGGCCGGCGAGACCAAGACGATGGCCCTCAAGCTCGACCCCGGCACCTACACCGTCCAGTGCCTGGTGAAGGAAGGCAAGAAGACGCACGCCGACCTCGGCATGAAGCAAACGCTCACCGTCGAGTAGTCGTTGAGCGTTCTGCACAAGCACACCTCGGGTCCTGCGCCCGCGGCCAGCCGCTTCGAGGAGGTCGCGGCCCGGGGGTGGAACGTCCTCAACGAGGGCAAGCCGTTCACCTTGGTGTTCGGGCTCGGCCTGTTGTTGATCACGGGCGCGCCGTTGGTCGGGTTCGTCGCGCTGGTGCCGTTGGCGTTGGCGTGGTGGCGCCACCCGTGGCCGCTGCACCTGCGGGCACCGTTGTGGGCGGTGGCCGCGGCGGTGGTGTTGGTCGCCGGCGGGTTGCCGATCGGGCCCGCGCTTTTGGCCCTCGCCCTCTACCTCACGTTCACCGTCGTGCTGTGGGGGACCGTCTACTACCACCTGCGGATCGACGCGCCCCTCACGAACTTCTGGCGCTTCTGGCGGTTGGTGATCGAGAACCCCGACCCGACGTCGGGCAACTTCCTCGAGCAGGTGCCGAAGGTCGCGGCCGTGCTCGCCGTCGGCCACAGCGGCCGGTCCTTGCCGTTGCTGTGGTCTGCCGGCGTGGGCGTGTACCTCGTCGGCGTGTTCGTGCATCGCTACCTGGTGACGTGGGTGCCGTCGTGGGCGACGGGTGTGCGTGGTCGTGATCGCCGGCCGGTGGATGCGGGGGCGGCGCGGTGCGGGCCGCCGAGCCGCAAGGTGGTGCTGCTCGTGATCGACGGTTGCCGGGTCGACCGGTTGGCCGAGGCCGACACGCCGTTCCTCGATCGGTTGGCTTCCGAGGGCATCAGCTATGCCCGGTGCTCGACGGTCTACCCGGCCCGCACGGTCACGGGGTTCTCGTCGATGCTGACGGGCGCGCCGCCGGCGGTCCACCGGATGCGGTCGAACTTCGTGCCGTCGTTGGGCGTGAAGTGCGAGTCGGTGTTCGACACGATTCCCGGCGCCCGCATGGTCGGCATCGCCCACTTGGTCGACGCCTTCGGGTCGAACGTGTCGACGGTGACGGCGGTGATGCCCAACGACGAGATCGACGCCGCCTTGTGCCAGCGGGCCCGTGAGGTGGTGGAGGCCGACGACCCCGACGTGCTGGTGGTGCAGACGTTGTCGGTGGATCAGACCGGCCATTTCCGGGGCTCGTTCTACGACGAGTACCTGGCCCACATCGAGTCGACCGATCGCGAGCTGGAAGCGCTGGTCTCGTGGTTGTCGTTGCAGTGGGGCGGGCTCGACGGCGTGACCATCGGCGTGCTGTCCGACCACGGCCAGGGACGGGGCATCGGGGGCCATGGCCATTGGACGCCGACCGAGCGTTACGTCCCGTGCATCTGGTGGGGCGCGGGCGTCCCTTCTTTGCCGTTGCGACCCGAGGTCTCGGTGATGGACGTGACCGCGACGTTGTGCCACCGGGCGGGGGCGCGGGTGCCTTCGCGTTCGGTGGGCCGTTGCCTGTTGTGCGACGGCTTGGTCGGGTCCGCCGATGCGCCGATCGCGGTGGTGCTGCCGGTGCACGACGAGGCCGCGACGATCGCGGCGGTGATCGAGCGCGTGCCCGATCGCGTCGAGGGTCGCCGGGTCGAGGTCGTGGTGGTCGACGACGGTTCGTCCGACGGCAGCGCGGCGTTGGCCTTGGCCGCCGGGGCCAAGGTCGTTTCCCACGGGCGCAACCTCGGCCTGGGGGCGGCGGTGCGCACCGGCCTGGCCGAGGCCGGCTCGATGGGCGCGGCCGCGGTCGCCTTCCTCGACGCCGACGGGGAGTACGACCCGGCCGAGTTGGCGTCGATGGTGGCGCCGATCCTCTCGGGCGAGGCCGACTACGTCGTCGGCAGCCGCTTCCGTGGCCGCATCGAGTCGATGCTCTGGCACCGTCGTCTCGGCAACCACGTACTGACGTGGCTGACGTCGGCCCTCGCTCCCCGGCGCTTGTCGGACGGGCAGAGCGGGTTCCGGGCGCTGAGCGGATGGGCGGCATCGCACGCCGTCATCTCCCACGACTACAACTACGCCCAGGTGCTCACCCTGCGGTTGCTGCGCCAGGGTTTCCGGTACGCCGAAGTCCCGATCACCTATGAGCGTCGCCGCCACGGCCGCTCCTTCGTCAAGCTCGGCCGCTACCTCCGGCACGTCCTCCCGGCGATGGTCGGCTCGACGCGCCAGCGCTAACGGGCGGCGACGTAAAGCTGCGCGGCCAGCGCCGGCCCGAGGGCGATGGTGCCCTTGTCGAGCTGGAGGGTGAGGGTGCCGTCGGGGGCCTTGGCCTTGACCTTGGCGTCGGCACCGGGGGTGAAGTGGTGCTCGCTGAGATAGGTGAGCGAATCCATGTCGATCTCGACCTGCTCGGTGACCCGTTCGAGGCGGATGGTGTCGCCGGGCTCGGATTCGGTGAGGGCGAAGAGGTTTTCCTGCTTGGCCCCGGCGCCGGGGATGGGGTTGCCGTGGGGGCACGTGGTCGGGTGCTCGAGCAACTCGACCAGGCGATCCTCGACCTCGTCGGAGATCACGTGTTCCCACCGGCAGGCCTCGACGTGGGCCTTGTGCCACGGCAGCCCGATCACGTCGGTGAGCAGGCGCTCGGCCAGGCGGTGCTTGCGGACCACGCTCTCGGCCAGCGACCGGCCCTTCTTGGTGAGGTGGACCGACTTGCCCGCGGGTTCGAGGTAACCGCCGCCGCGCAGGCGGCGGATCATCTCCGACACCGACGGCGCCGAATGCCCGAGTCGTTCGGCCAGGCGGGCCTGGATGACCTCGGTGCCCTCTTCCTCCAACTCGTGGATCGCCTCGAGGTACTCCTCCAGCGGCGGGTGGAAGGCGTCGGACATGGCCGGAGTGTAGCCGTTGTTAGGGCCGCCTAACATGACCGCCGTGGCGAACCGATGGCTGTGGCTGGCCGCCTTTCTCGCCGTGCTCGTTCCCGGCCAGTTGGCGGTCGGGATGCGGGCCTCCCGTCTGGCCTCGGTGACCGGCGACGAGCCCTTCTATCTGGCGACGGCCCAATCGCTCGTTTCCGACGGCGACCTCGACCTGCGCGACGAATACGCCAATGCCTCGGTCGAGATGGCCCGCTTTTGGGACGGTGCCACACCGTTGTGGCGGCAGATGTCGCCCGCCGCCGACGGCCGGTTGTTGGCGCCCCACGATCCGGGCTTGTCGTTTTTGATCGCGCCGGCGTATGCGGTGGGTGGCCTCGAAGGCGTGCGCCGGTTCTTGGTCGTGGTGTGGGCGCTGGCCATGGCTTTTGCCGCTCTCTTGGCCCGGCGTGTGGGCGTGCACTGGTGGGCGGCGTTGGTCGCGGCCGTCGCCGTCGGCGCCGGCGCCCCCGGTCTCGTCTATGGCAGCCAGGTCTACCCCGAGGCCCCTGCGGCGCTGCTGCTCGGCGTCGGCCTCCTCCTCGGTTTGGGAAGCTCCAGTACGCCATTGCGCAGTGGCCTTGCCCAAACGGCGGTGATCGTCGGGCTCGAATGGCTCGGCGTGAAGTACCTGCCTTATGCGGTGCTGCTCGCCGGCGTGTATCTGTGGCGGCAGCGGCCGGATCGGCGGACGTTGACGATCGCCGGCGTGATCGGCGTCGTGGCCGCCGTCCACTTCGCGTGGTGGCACATGAAGACGTTCGGATCGCTGACGCCGTACTCGACCAACGTGGTGTGGGCCGGCGAGGGGACGTCGTCGATCATCGCCGACCATCTCGCCATGCCCGACCGCGCCTACCGGTTGTACGGCCTGTTCCTCGACGGCCGCTTCGGCCTGTTCCGTTGGCTGCCCATCGCCGTCCTCGGGCTGTGGGGGATCGGGCGCCGGACGCTGACGGCGGCGGCCACGGTCGCCATCGGCGTCCTCCTCGGCACGTTCGTGAGCATCACGATCATGGGCTATTGGTTCCCGGGGCGGATGCTGGTGGCCGCGTTGCCTGCGCTGGTGGTGCTCGTCGCCTTCGGCGTGGCCAGGTTCCCGCGGATCGGCGTCGCCCTGGCGGCGTGGAGCGTGGCCATCGCCGCCGCCGTGGCCGTCGGCGCCCACACCGGCGCCATCCGCCTGGCCGTCGACCCGTGGGTGGTGGGCTTCCCCCTCCCGCCGGCGGCGCTGTTCCCCGACTTCAGGAGCTTCGGCGCCGAGCAGATCGCGAAGTCGCTGGCATGGGCGCTGGGCCTCGGGGCCCTGGCGTTGTTGTCACACCCCGGACGTAGGCTGCGGAGCAGTGGCGACCTACCTCCTCCTCGACGGCAACTCGCTGGCCTACCGGGCGTTCTTCGCCCTCCCGACCGACATGG
>JAXDPV010000112.1:0-9987 GCA_034668185.1 Actinomycetota bacterium | reverse complement strand
AGGTGTTCGAGGAAGTGCGAAGCCCCCGCCAGCGCGGGGGCCTCGTCCCTCGATCCGACGCCGACCCAGAAACCCGCAGCCACCGAGCGCACGTCTTCCATGCGCTCGGTGACGACGGTGAGGCCCGAGTCGAGCCGTTCGGTCTTGATCAGCGACGGGGCCCGCGGCCGCGGCCACGACCGCCGCGGTCGCCGCCGCCGCTGCGCCCGCCACCGTCGCCGGAGCGACGGGGTGCGCCGCCGAATCCGGTACCGGCACCGCTGCCCTGCTCGGCCGGGCCGAGGTCGCCGAACTCCGAGGCCACTTCCTCTTCGAAGAACTCCTCGAACGAGGGCGCCTTGGTGCCGGCGGGTGCGGCCGAAGCCGAAGCCGCGGGAGCAGCTTCGTCGGAACCGTTGGACGACGGCTCCTTGGTCGCGGGGGCGTCACCGGCCAACGAGAGGCTGACCTTGCCCTGGGGGTCGATGTCGTCGACGCGGACCTGGATCTCGTCGCCGAGGTCGACCACGTCCTCGACCCGCTCGACCCGCTTGCCCTGGCCCAGCTTGGAGATGTGGACCAGGCCGTCGCGGCCCGGGAGGATGTTGACGAAGGCGCCGAACTTGGTGATGTTGACCACCCGGCCGCTGTAGATGGCGCCGACCTCGGCCTTGGGCGGGTCGAGGATGAGCTCGATGCGGCGGCGGGCTTCGGTGACGGCCTCGCCGTCCTTCGACCCGATGGTGACCGTACCGACCTGGCCGTCGTCGTCGACGGCGATGTCGGCGCCGGTCTCCTGCTGGATGGTGTTGATGACCTTGCCCTTGGGCCCGATGACCTCGCCGATCTTGTCCATCGGGATCTCGAAGCTGATGATCTTGGGCGCCGTCTCCCGCACCTCGGCCCGGGGCTCGCTGATGGCCTCGTTCATGATGGCGAGGATCTGGAGGCGGGCTTCCTTGGCCTGCTGCAGCGCCTTGGCCAGGACGTCGGCCGGGAGGCCGTCGATCTTGGTGTCGAGCTGGAGGGCGGTGACGAACTCGGCCGTGCCCGCGACCTTGAAGTCCATGTCGCCGAAGGCGTCCTCGGCGCCCAGGATGTCGGTGAGGGTCAGGTACTTGCCGCCCTCGTAGACGAGGCCCATGGCGATGCCGGCGACGGCGGCCTTGATCGGCACGCCCGCGTCCATCAGCGAGAGCGACGAGCCGCACACGCTGCCCATCGACGTCGAGCCGTTGGACGACAGCACCTCGGACACGATGCGGAGGGGGTAGGGGAACTCGCTCTGGGGCGGGACCACCGGCAGCAGCGCCCGCTCGGCGAGGAGGCCGTGGCCGACCTCGCGGCGCTTGGTGCCACCGACCCGGCCGGTCTCGCCGTTGGAGAAGGGCGGCATCGAGTAGTGGTGCATGTAGCGCTTGCGGTCGCGGATGCCGACGGTGTCGAGGAGCTGGTCCATGCGGGGCATCCCGAGGGTGGCCACGCTGAGGACCTGGGTCTCGCCCCGCTGGAACAGGCCGGAACCGTGGGCCGTGGGGAGGACGCCGACCTGCGACGTGACCGGCCTGAGGTCGGACGGGCCGCGGCCGTCGATGCGCACGCCGTCCTCGACGATGCGCTGGCGGACGAGCTTCTTGGTGAGGCTGCGGATGGCGGCCTTGATCTCGCCGTTGCGGCCTTCGAAGGTGTCGCCGAGGGCGGCCATGATCTCGGCCGTCGCCTTGTCGGTGGCTTCGTTGCGCTCGGCCTTGACCGCGATCTTCTGGGCCTCGGCGACGAGGCCGCTGCCGACCTCGGCCACCTTGGTGTAGACGTCGTCGCCGTAGTCGGCCACCACGTCGTAGGGGATGGGCTCGCCCACGCCGGCCTTCTCGACCAGCTCGAGCTGGAGGTCGATCGATTCCTTGATCCACGTCTTGGCCGCTTCGAGGCCCTGGGCGATGACCTCTTCGGTCACCTTGGGGGCGCCGTCTTCGTAGTAGCGCCACGCGTCCTCGGTGCCGCCGGCCTCGACCATCATGATGGCGACGTCGTCGCCGACCTGGCGGCCGGCCACGACGAGCTCGAAGGTGGAGGCGTCGCCGTCCTGGTACGTGGGGTTGGGCTGCCAGTTGCCGTCGGTGTCGAAGGCGACCCGGACGGCACCGATCGGGCCCTGGAAGGGGATGCCCGAGATCATCAGCGCGGCCGAGGCGGCGTTGATGGCCAGCACGTCGTGGGGGTTCTCCTGGTCGGCGCCCATGACGGTGACGATGACCTGGGTCTCGTTGCGGTAACCGTCGGCGAAGCTCGGCCGCAGGGGGCGGTCGATCAGCCGGCAGGTCAGGATCGCCTGGTCGGTGGGCCGGCCTTCCCGGCGGAAGAACGAGCCGGGGATCTTGCCGGCGGCGTACATGCGCTCTTCGACGTCGACGGTGAGGGGGAAGAAGTCGATGCCCTCGCGGACCTTCTTCTCGGCGTTCGCCGTGACCAGCACGACGGTGTTGCCGATGCGGCCCACGACGGCGCCTTGGGACTGCGGGGCGAGGACCCCGGTTTCGAACGACAGGGTCTTGTCGGTGCCACTGATCGGGCCCGACACGGAGATGGCGTCAGCCATGCTCACTCCTTTGTATGTGGTTGGAGCGGCGGCCCGGCCAGTTCCCAGTGGTGGGCCACTCCGGGGGTTCTACCCCTCCGAGGAGCCCGCCACTGGCAGCTGACCTGTAGGTCGCGCCGCGGGTGATGTCCTGTTGCCTAGCTGTTCAGCGGTGCTTAGCGGCGGAGGCCGAGGCGGGCGTTGATCTCCCGCAGGCGCTCGATGTCGGTCTTGCGCAGGTAGGCCTGAAGGCGCTTGCGCTGGCCGACGAGCTTCAGCAACCCCCGCTGGGTGTGAAAGTCGTGCTTGTGTACCTTCAGATGCTCGTTGAGCCGGTTGATCCGCTCCGTGAGGAGCGCGATCTGTACCTCGGGCGACCCCGTGTCGGTCTCATGGGTCCGATACTCGGTGATCGTCGCTGACTTGTCGGGCATACAGTGGTACCTCTAGTTGGCCGTGCTTGGGACCTCGCCAGGGTAGCAGTACGGTCGGGCGGTGGCCGATTCGGAGGCGGGACTGCTGCGGGTGAGCCGCTCGTGCGCCATCCCGCTGGCCGAGCTGGAGTGGCGCTTCACCCCCTCGGGTGGGCCTGGCGGGCAGCACGCCAACCGGTCGAACACCCGGGCCGAGGTGCGCTTCGACGTGGCTGGCTCGCCCTCGCTTTCCGAGGTTCACCGTAGCCGGCTGGTCGAGCGCCTCGGCCCGGTCGTGCGGGTGGTGGCCGACGACGAGCGCTCCCAGCTCCGCAACCGTGAGCTGGCGTTGGAGCGGCTCCGGGCCCGCCTGGCCGAGGCCCTCCGGGTCGAGCGTACCCGCCGCCCCACCGCCCCCACCCCGGCCTCCACCCAGCGCCGCCTCGAGTCCAAGAAGCGCCGCGGCGACGTCAAACGGACCCGCCGCCACCCGCCCGAGGCCGACTAACTCCCGTTTTGGGGCCCACATCTCACGCCCTGGCGTGAGATGTGGGACCCAAAAGCGAGCGGGCGGCGTCGACGTCTCGGCCCATCTGCTCGACGAGGGCGTCGACGGTGTCGAACTTGGCCTCGCCCCGCAGGCGGCGGACGAAGCGGACCTTGGCCGGCTCGTCGTAGAGGTCGCCGGAGAAATCCAACAAGTACGCCTCGAGCAGGCTCATCGAGGCGTCGTCGTAGAACGTGGGTCGGCGGCCGAGGGAGATCGCCGCCGGGTACACCGAGCCGTCGGCCCGCTCGTAGTAGCCGGCGTAGATCCCGTCGGCCGGCAACAAGACGTCGGCCGGCACGCCCACGTTGGCCGTCGGGAACCCGAGCTCGCGGCCCCGCTTGTCGCCGTGCTGGACCACGCCCCGCACCTCGTGGGGCCGGCCGAGCAACGAAGCCGCGCCCTCGACGTCGCCGGCAGACAGCAACTCACGGATGCGGGTCGACGACACCACCTCCTCGTCGGACGCGACCAGGTTGATACCGAGCACGTCGAACCCGAGCTCCGCGCCCATGCGTTGCAGCAGCGGCACGTCGCCGGCGCGGTCACGACCGAAGTGGAAGTCGTGGCCGACCACCACCGCCCGGGCCTGCAGGCAGTCGACCAACACCTCCCGCACGAAGTCTTCAGGCGACTCCGCCGAACGGGCCTTGTCGAACTCGACCACCAGCGTGTAGTCGACGCCGGTCGAGGCCAACAGCTCCAAGCGCTGGGCCAGGTCGGTGAGCAACAGCGGCGCCGACTCCGGCCGCACCACCGTCGCCGGATGGCGGTCGAACGTGACCACCGCCGACGCCGCACCCAACTCCGAGGCCATGGCCCGCACCCGCCCGATCAACGCCCGGTGCCCGAGGTGTACGCCGTCGTACACCCCGATCGTCACCACCGTCCCGCCCGCGGGCCGAGGGCACGCGCCCGGATCGGTGATGACCTCCATCGGACACAGCAGGCTAGGGCACGGCCTTCGTCTGGTGATAGCCGAGGGCGCGGTAGGACTCGAACTGCCGGTGGTCGAAGACCTGGTCGCCGGTCGAGTCGTCGGGGAACACGGTCGCCGACTCGGCGAAGGTGTGGACGTCGAAGGGCATGTCGGCGGTGAGGTCGGCCTCGACGTAGTAGATCGTCCCCGTCGGCTGGCCGGGCAGGCGGGTGTAGGTGAAGGTGGTCGAGACGTACGACGCCGCCGCGAACACCGCCGGCGCGTCCTTGGCCCCGTTGCGCCGCAGCTCGCGTTGGGGCGCGGGCGTGGCCGCCTTGGTCGCACTCCGCAACGGAGAGGGATCGAGCGTGCCCATCTCCACGCCAAGCTCCTCGCGGGCCAGGGCGATGGCCTCGCCGATCGTGCCGAACGACACCGCGCCGTCGCCCGCGCCCGAGATGCAGTAGATCTCGGTGCATCCGCGGCGCAGCAGCTCCACCAACCCGAGGTTGTCCCAGTGGCCGCCGTCGGAGACGTAGACGTACCGCCGGTCGAAGCGGTAACGGTTGGTCAGCTCACGGAGGAACCACACCCAATGGGGCCGGCGGAACGGGCGCGACCACCACTCCGGCGGGTGCGACCTGACCCGCTGCGGGTGCGGGATCCACACGCCGAGGCGGAGGTTGGCCAAGGCCAGCACGCCGCCGACGGGCCCGAGGTTGAACTTGCCCATGGCCGGCGAGAAGGCCGCGCCCGAGATGGCCATGGCCGAGGCCACCGTGACGTCCCGGCGGCGGCCCAACGACAGCGCCTCGTAGTCGGCCGGGGTGGCGTAGCCCACCAATGGCCCGCCGATCTCGGTGCTGCTGAAGGTGAACGACGCCGCCCGCCGCCCCGGCGGGACCACGCCGTAGTCGTTGAGGTTCACCGCGCAACAAGCGACGAGCTGCGGCCCCTCGGGCGGCTTCTTCATCGCGCTGAACGGCAAGAGCGTGGTGTACGGGATGGGCTCGGCGTGGTGCGGGTCGAGGCGTCGCAGCAGGAACGCCGACGACAACCGCGCCTTGTAGAACGGGTACAGCGACCACGACTGCGCGTCGGCAGCCCAGGCGAACAGCACCAGCGCCGCCAGCGCCACCGCGAACTTGGCCCAGTCGGGGAAGAACATCCACCCGGGCAGGTAGTCGCGCACGAAGGCAAACCCCATCAACCGGCCGTGGATGCCGTTGCCCACCGCGAACTGCAACACGTTGACGAAAGCGACCAGCACCGCGATCGGCCCGAGCACCGCCAGCAACACCTTGGTCGGGCTGAGGGCGTACCACTTCAACTGGGTCGAGTGCTTGGCCAGCGCGCCCCGCGCCTTGCCGAGCCACGCGCCACCCAACCACTGCCGGGCAGCCAGCAACACCGCGGCCAACACGCCGCCGCTCGGCAACAGGTAGTCCTGCAAGCCCGAGCCGGACGACGACTTGGTGGTCGACGAGCTCGTCAACGACGTCAGCGTCCGCGGTATCCACACCACCAGCCACGGGAAGGCGACGATCACGAGGAAGGCGAGGGCGCCGGCCCCGGCCAACGCCCGGGCCAAGGCCTTGGCCATCTCGGCCTGGCGGCCACGCAGCCGCAAGGACATCACCGCCAGCGCGACCAGCAGCCCGGCCACGAGCAGGCCGCCGGTCAGCTCCCACATCCACCACCGGTACTTCGGATAGGTGACGGCCCCGAGCCCGGTCTTCACGCTGACCTTGGGCGGGTGCGCGACCTTGAACTGGACCGCCGACGGGCGTTGGCCGTCGACCACGAGGTCGTCGACCACGGTGATCGCCGGCTGGCTCGCTACGAACGCCGCCCGCGTGACCTTGCACGCCGGCGCGCACGGTCCGCCCGCGATCACGACCCGGGGTTGGGCCACGACCTTGGCGTGACCGCCCTGGACCTCGACCACGCCGCGGTGCTTCCCGTCCTGCCTGACGTGGACGCAGATGTCGCGCTGGCCCGGCTTGTAGGGCGGCTCGTCGAAGCACGCCTCACCCGCGACCTTGAGGTCGAGCCAGAACCGGGCGATCGGGGGCTGGGCCCCGGCATTGTCGACCGCGCCCTGGCGGCCGATGAAGCCGATGGCCACCTCGGCGGTGGAGTCGCGCACCAGCACGGTGGGGTCGGTGGCCCGGAGCTCGGGGTGGATGGCGTTGATCGCCCACCCGACCGGCCGGGCCACGGCGAACAGCGCCAGCCCGATCACCAACAGGTTCACCACCACGCCGGCGAGCAGGCGGAAGAGGCCGGCGGCCCCGCCCTTGAGATCCGGGATCAGGTACGAGGCGTGGTCGCGGAACCAGCGTTCCTCGGGCGAGCCCGGGCCCCACGCCGTCGGTCCTGTGCCGGCGGCGTCGGACACGGCCCACCCCGCGGCCAGGTACCCGCCACCCGACGCCGAGGCCAGGTAGCTGGCCTTGGCCAGGTGTCCCTTCTCCCGCAGCGCTTGGAGGCCGCCGAGGCAGAACGCCGCCGACCTGATGCCGCCGCCCGAGAGGCACACGCCGATGCGCTTGTCCTCGCCCTTCGCCGCCGGCGGCAGCCACGGATCGGGGGCGTCCGCGGGCCGGTCGGGCTGGTCGGTGGACAGGCCGGGCATCGGGTGCCGGCGCCACGACCTCAACACGACGAGGGTGACGAGGGTGAGGGCGGCGGCGCCGAGCAACGCCCATTTCACCAGGCCCGCGGCCCGCATGGCCGTGAGCGCCCCGGCCGGGTCGCGCGCGCCGAGGGCCCGCAGCAGGAAGACGTTCTCGACGGCGTCGGCGAGCGCGCCGCCGATGGCCAGCGCGACCCCGGCGGTGGCCGCGGGGTGGCGGCGTTGGCTGTTCCTCGGGTCGCGAACCAGCGAGAAGGCGGCCCAGAACCAGGCGGCGTAGGCGACCATGAAGACGTAATCGAGGCCGGCTCCGAGCCGGACCTTGTCGACGTCGAGGCCGGCGAACGACGTGGCCCGCTGGGCCTTGGTCAGATCGGGAGCCACGACCGCGAGCACGATGTCGACCACCACGACGACCACGGTGGTGACCGCGAACACGGCCTTGCGATGGGCCTCGAGCCACTCGTTCATTTCCGCCTCCTCCGCCACCGCCGAGGGTAGACCCACTGAGAGCCAGATTGTGGGTTCAAGCCGGGGCGAGCACGACCGCAGGCTTGCCGTCGGTGTAGACGGCGAGCAGGGCGCCGTCGTCGGGGCCGAGCACGCGCACGGTGCCGGCGGGCAGCGACGGCAGCGGGCGGCCGAATCCGACGGCCGCGACCATGGCGGCGTCGGCGGTCACGGCGTCGTAGTCGCGCAGGGCCTCGGCCGGGGTCAGCACGGCCTCGGGCGACAGCCCTTCGAGGGGGCGGGCCTGGTCGAGGGCGAACGAGCCGATGGCGGTGCGGCGGAGGTTGCGGAGGTGGGCCCCGCCGCCGAGGGCGGTGCCGAGGTCGGCGGCCAGCGAGCGGATGTATGTGCCCGACGAGCACTCGACCTCGACGGCGAACACACCCGCGGCACCGGCCGGCGGGCCGAGGACGCCGAAGCGGTGGACCGTGACCGGCCGCGCCTCCCGCTCGACCTCGACGCCGGCCCGGGCCAGCTTGTGCAGGCGCTGGCCGTCGACCTTCACCGCCGACACCATCGGCGGCACCTGCAGGATCGGGCCGACGAACGACGCCGCCACCGCCCGTCGAACGTCGTCGATCGAGACCGACGACATGTCCCACTCCCCCACGACCTCGCCCGACGCGTCCAACGTCGACGTGGCCGTCCCGAGCACGACCTCGCCCGTATACGTCTTGGGCAGGTCCGTCAGGAACCGCAGCAAGCGGGTGACGCGGCCGAGGCCCACGAGGAGCACGCCGGTGGCGTCGGGGTCGAGGGTGCCCGAATGGCCGATCTTGCGTTGGCCGAAGATGCCCCGGCACTTGGCGACCACGTCGTGCGACGTCCAGCCGGCGGCCTTGTCGACCACCGCCAACCCGTCAACCACGAGCCGAGCGTTGCTCCCGTAGGGCGGTCTTGATGGCGTCGAGGACCTTGGTGACCGGGTAGGGCGCGACGAAGCCGGCGGCGTACTTGTGGCCGCCGCCGCCGAAGGTGCCGGCCACCGCAGCCACGTCGACGTCGGGCGACACCGAACGCAGCGACACCCGGATGCCCTCGGCCGTCTCCTTGCACACGCACGCAACCTCGGCCTCGGAGGTCCGGCGCACCAGGTCGATCAGGCCCTCGGTCTCGTCGATGCCGACGTCGAAGCCGTCGAGGTCGAAGTTCGTGATCCACGTGGCCACGAAGCCCAGCTCGAAGTCGAGCTCGGCCCTGGCCAGGCAGGCGCCCACCATCTTGAGGTAGCGGAACGAGTGCTCCTCGAAGAGTTGCCTGGTGATGTCGGCGATGGGCAGGTCGAACTTCGACAGCTCGCACGCCAGCTCGAAGACCTCGGGCGTGGTGTTCGAGTACTGGAAGCGGCCGGTGTCGGTGACCAGGCCGGTGTAGAGGCAGAGGGCGGCGTCGCGGGTGAGGGGCCAGCCGAGCCGGCGGGCCAGCTCTCGCACGACGACGGCGGTGGCGGCGGCGTCGACGTCGACCACGTTGATCGAGCCGTAGCGGTCGTTGGTGGCGTGGTGGTCGAGGACGATGAGCTGGCCGGCGGCCCGGGCCGAGGGCGCCAGGTCGCCGAGGCGGCCGATGGAGCCGCAGTCGAACGTGACCATCACCTGCGGGTCGGCCGGGAAGTCCTTGGGCTTGGTCGTGGCCTCGAGGCCGGGCAGGAAGGTGTAGTGCGGCGCCACCACGAACGGCTCCGACCACGAAGCCACCGACTCCACGCCCTGGGCCCGGCACAGGTGGTGGAGGGCGAGCATCGACCCGAGGGCGTCGCCGTCGGGGCCGAGGTGACAGGCGAGGGCGAGCGAGCCCGCGCCCTGGATGGCCACGACCGCCCGGTCGAGCTCCTCGTCAGTCCCCGTCGTCCGAATCATGCTGCGTATCCAGCCCCTTCAAGACTTCTTCGATGCGCCAACCAGTAGTTACACCAGTGTCCACCACGAAGGAAAGTTGCGGGGTCCTCTTGAGTCGAGTTTGCCTGGCGATGGCCGCTTGCAGGCGGACCCGTTGCTCGACCAGTGCCTCGTCCGCGCCCTCGGTGCGGGCGGCGTAGAACACCTTGGCGTGGCGGAGGTCGGGTTCGGCCTCGATCCCGGTCACCGTCACCAGGTTCAGGCGCTCGTCGTCGTCGCTGACTTCCTCCAACGCCTCGGCCACGATCTCCCGCAGCACCTCGTTGACACGGGCGGTGCGGGGGTAGCGCCTGGTGTGGCTGGTCCGGCCCCGGCGGTCAGGCATCGGCGCTAGGTACGGGGGATTTCGCGCTCGTCGTAGGTCTCGATGATGTCGCCTTGGCGGAGGTCCTGGAAGTCCGAGAGCATGATGCCGCACTCGAACCCGGCGGCCACGTCCCGCACGTCCTCCTTGAAGCGCCGCAGCGACGGCAGCGTGCCCTTCCAGATGATCGTGCCCTCTCGC
>JAXDPV010000111.1:0-12214 GCA_034668185.1 Actinomycetota bacterium | reverse complement strand
CGGCGATGCGATCGGCGCGCATGGCCGTGGCCAGCCGGTGGGCGATCAGGATGGCCGTACGGCCGTTCAGCACAGCGTCGAGGGCGCGTTCGATCTGGCTCTCGCTCTTGAGGTCGAGGTTGGAGGTTGCCTCGTCGAGCACGAGCACGCGCGGCCGGGCGAGGAAGGCCCGAGCGAGGGCGAGGAGCTGGCGCTCGCCCGACGACAGCGACGAGCCCCGCTCGTACACCGGCGTGTCGAGCCCTTGGGGCAGCCGGTCGACGAGGTCCTCGAGGCCGACGGCCCGGCAGGCCCCGAGCACCTCGTCGTCGGTGGCGTCGGCCCTGGCGAAGGCGACGTTGTCGCGGATCGAGCCGGCGAAGAGGAACGGTTCCTGGGGCACGACGCCGAGCTGGAGGCGCAGCGAACGCAGGGTGACGTCGCGCAGGTCGTAGCCGTCGACCAGCACCCGCCCCGCGGTCGGGTCGTAGAAGCGGGTGACGAGCTTGGCGATCGTCGACTTGCCGGCCCCGGTCGTGCCGACCAACGAGAACGTCTCGCCGGCGGCGATGGTGAGGTCGAGGTCGCGCAGCACCGGCTGGCTCGCCACGTAGCCGAAGTCGACCGCCTGGAACGTGATCTCGCCCTGGATGGGCGGCAGGTCGATGGCGTTCTCCCGCTCGGCGACCGACGGCTCGGTATCGAGCAGGTCGCGGATCTTGGCCACCGCCGCCTGCCCCGACTGGTAGGTGTTGTAGAGCTGCACGAGCTGCTGGATCGGGGCGAAGAACGCGCTGAGGTAGAGCACGAAGGCCAGCAGTTGGCCGGGCGTGAGGGTGTGGGCCAGCACCATGCGACCGCCGAAGAAGAGCACGAGGGCGGTGCCGAGGGTGCCGACGGCGTCGCTGCCGGGGCCGTAGATCGCGGCGACCTTGGCCGCCCCCTCGTTGGCCGACATGTGGTCGCCGACGATGTTGCGGTGCTTGACCTCGTTGAAGCGCTGGCGGTTGTAGGCGGTGACGATGCGGATGCCGGACAGGCTCTCCTGGAGGTCGGCCATCACGTCGGCGATGCGCTCCCGCACCCGGGTGTACGCCGATTCGGATCTCGACCGGAACCACAAGGTCATCACCGTCATCACCGGCACGATGGCGAAGACGACGATGACGGCCAGCTTCACGTTCATGCTGAAGAGCACGACGATCACGTAGACCAACGTGAACGCCTGGACGAGCAGGTTGATGATGCCGTCCTGCAACAGCTCGGACAGCGCCTCGATGTCGCTCGTCATGCGGGTCATGATCCGGCCCGCCTTCTCCTCGGTGAAGAAGTCGAGCGACAGCCGTTGGATGTGGGAGAAGACCCGGACGCGAAGCGAGTACATCAGCCGTTGGCCGAGGCGGCCCGTCCACGACACCCGGGCGGCGCCGGCGATGCCGTTGATCACCACCGAGGCCATGTAGAACGCGGCCATCAGCTCGATGACGCCGAAGTCGCGGGCGAACATGCCCTTGTCGATGGCGTGCTGGGTGAGCTGGGGGCCGACCTGCAACGTGACCGTCTCGACGACGACGAGGACCACGCCGACGAGCAGGGCCAGCCAGTGCGGCCGCAACAGCTTGCTCAGGGTGAAGCCCTTCTGGCCGGCCGGCGCGACCTGGCTGAACGGGATCGGGTCGACGACGTGCTCGGGCTCGTGCGCCAGCAGCTTCTCGACGCCGGCCTGCATCTCGTGGGGGATGCCGGCGAACGGCAGCCCGGGCGCGGGCTGTCCTCCCCGTCCCTGCTGGCCACCGCCGAAGCCGCCGCCACCACCGAAACCACCTCCGCCCCACGCCATCAGTCCGCCACCTCCGGTGCCAAGAGCGAGGTGGCCTCTTCTTGTTCTTCTTCCTCGGCCCGGGCCAGGACTTCGGCGTAGGCCGGGACGGTGGCCATCAGGTCGGCGTGGGTGCCGTCGGCCGCGACCTTGCCGTCGAGCAGCAGCACCACCCGATCGGCGAGGGAGATCGTCGACAGGCGGTGGGCGATGATCAGCGTCGTGCGCCCTTCCATCAAGGTCTTCAGGGCGCCGTGGATCTCGTGCTCGACGTGGACGTCGATGGCGCTGGTGGCGTCGTCGAGGATGAGGATGCGGGGGTTCACGAGGAGGGTGCGGGCGATGGCGATGCGCTGGCGCTGCCCGCCCGACAGGGTGTAGCCCCGCTCGCCCACGAGGGTGTCGTAACCCTCGGGAAGCTTGTCGACGAACTCGCTCACGCCCGCGGCCCGGGCCACGGCCTCGATCTCGGCGTCGCCGGCGTCGGGTCGGCCGTAGGCGATGTTGTTGCGGATCGTCTCGGAGAAGAGGAAGGGCTCGTCGAGGACGAGGCCGATGTGGGAGCGCAGGTTCTCGAGGGTCAGCTCGCGCACGTCGGCGCCGTCGATGCGCACGGCCCCGCCGGCCACGTCGTAGAAGCGGGGGAGCAGGCGGGCCGCGGTCGACTTGCCGCTGCCGGTGCGGCCGACGAGGGCGACGGTCTCGCCCGGCCTGAGGTGGAGGTCGAAACCGTCGAGCACGGTCGGGCCGCCGGCGTAGGCGAAGGTCACGTGGTCGAAGAGGACGTCGCCGAGCGGGTCGTCGAGCTCGATGGCGTCGGGCCGGTCGACGATCTCGGCGGGCTCGTCGATGATCTCGAAGATGCGCCCGGCCGAGGCCGCCGCCCGCTGGCCCAGCATCATCAGGAAGCCCAGCATCATGAAGGGCATCTGCAGCATCACCACGTAGGCGTTGAACTCGATGATGGTGCCCACCGTGACCCGGCCGTCGATGACCAGCTTCCCGCCGTAGAGCAGCACCATCACCAGGCCGATGCGGGGCAGGTTCTGGAGGTAGGGCGAGTACTTGGCCCTGATGTCGACCTGCAGCGCCGCCGCCCACCGCAGGCGCTCGGCCGCCTTGGCCATGAGGTTGATCTGGTGGGGCTCGGCGGCGAACGACTTCACCACACGCGTGCCGGTGACGTTCTCCTCGACGATGGTGGCCACGTCGGCCTGCCGCGACGACACGATCCACGAGACCGGGAACATCTTGGAGCGCATCCGGGCGCCGACGAAGTAGACGCCGGGCAGGGTGATCACGGCCACGACGGCGAGGGGGACGCTGGTGGACGCCATGAGGAAGAAGGCGACGCAGAACATCACCATCGACATCACGACGATGGGCGCGAAGGCCAGGAACATCTGGACCGAACGGATGTCGGAGTTGGCCCGGGAGATGAGCTGGCCGCTCTGCACGCGGTCGAAGTAGGAGAACGAGAGGCTGGAGAACTTGCGGTACATGATGTTCCGCAGGTCGTATTCGATGACGAAGCTCGTGCGCTGGAGGTTGTAGCGGTACACGAAGCCGATGAGGAAGCGGGCCACGGCGACGACCGCGAGGATCCAGAGGAACGTCACCAGCGGCTTGCCCGGGTGGCCGGCGAGGCGGGGCAGGATCGAGTCGTCGAGGGTGAGACGGATCAGGCGGGGGATGGCGAGCTGCAACAGCAGCGTGGCCAGTGAGCACGCCAGCCCGGTGAAGACGATCGGCTTGTGGGCCAGCACGATCGGCAGCATCCGTCGCCACCACGCCTTCGTAGTGTCCGGGTCGATCGAGGTGCGGGGCGCGGGGTAGCGGGCCGGGGGCGGGGTGGGGATGCGCCCCGTCACCCCACCGCCCCGGCTTCCGCCTTGGCCGCGTCGCGGGCCGCCCGGTTGGCCGACAGCCCTTGACCGAGGAGCTCGAGGCCTTCGACGACCTTGCGGCCCTGGGCCGGGGTGAGGTGACCGAGGACGGCGGAGAGGCGGGCGGCGATGGCGGCGTCGCCCTGGACGAGGGCCTCGCGACCGAGCGGGGTGATGGCGTGGCGCACGCAGCGCCGGTCCTCCTCGGTCGAGGTGCGCTCGACCAGGCTCCGGCTCACGGCCCCGTCGACCAGGGCGGTCAGCGAGGGCGGGCTGACCTCGAGCCAGCCGGCCAGGGCCGTGGCCCGCTCGGGTCGTCCGGACAGGAACAGCAGCAGCCGGTACTGGGGGAGCGAGAGCCCGACTTCGGCCAGCGCCACCTCCATCGACTTGCTGAAACGGGCCGCTCCGCGAACGGCGGCTTCCGTGGGGTCTTCGGTCGTCACATGTTTAGATTACCGAAGTAGTCAGGATATGTAGAGTTCGTGCATTAGGTGTGCGCCAATAGGAGGCCTCATGATCGACCGCGACAAGATCTACATCGACGGGGCCTGGGTCCCCTCGACCGGCAACGGAACGATCGACGTCATCAATGCCACGACCGAAGAGGTCATGGGCCGCATCCCCGAGGGGACGGCCGACGACATCGACAAGGCCGTGGCCGCGGCCAAGGCCGCCTTCCCCGGCTGGTCGACCACCTCGGTCGAAGAGCGGGGCAAGTACCTGCAGCGGATCACCGAGGGCCTCCAGGCCCGCATGGGTGACATCGCCAAGACCATCTCGGAAGAGGTGGGTATGCCGTTGAACCTGTCGCAGATGATCCAGGCCGGCCTGCCGATGATGACCTTCGGGTCGATGCAGCAGATCCTGGGGTCGTTCGAGTTCGAGGAGACCATCGGCAACTCCCTCGTCGTCAAGGAGCCGGTGGGTGTGGTCGGGGCCATCACCCCGTGGAACTACCCGCTGCACCAGATCGCCCTGAAGGTCGCCCCCGCGCTGGCCGCCGGCAACACCGTCGTGCTCAAGCCGAGCGAGGTCGCACCGCTCAACGCCTTCATCCTCGCCGACGTCATCGACGAGGTCGGCCTGCCCGCGGGTGTCTTCAACCTCGTCACCGGCGTCGGCCCGGTCGTGGGTGAGGCCATCGCCAAGCACCCCGACGTCGACATGGTCTCCTTCACCGGCTCGACCCGGGCCGGCAAGCGGGTGTCCGAGCTCGCGGCCCAGACGGTCAAGCGGGTGGCGCTCGAGCTCGGCGGCAAGTCGCCCAACATCATCCTCGACGACGCCGACCTGGAGAAGGCCGTGCCCGCCGGCGTCGGCGGCGCCTTCCTCAACTCGGGCCAGACCTGCACCGCCCTCACCCGGATGATCGTGCCCCGGTCGAAGCTGGCCCAGGTCGAGGAGCTGGCCGTCAAGGCGGCCGAGGCCTACACCCCCGGCGATCCCTTCGAGGCCACCACCCGCCTCGGGCCGCTGGTGTCGGCCGCCCAGCAGGAGCGGGTGCGGTCGTACATCAACAAGGGCATCGAGGAAGGGGCCAAGCTCCTCACCGGTGGCGCCGAGCAGCCCGAGGGCCTCGACAAGGGCTACTTCGTCAAGCCCACGGTCTTCTCCGACGTGCGCAACGACATGACCATCGCCCAGGAGGAGATCTTCGGCCCGGTGCTGTCGATCATCCCCGTCGACTCCGAGGAAGAGGCCATCGCCGTGGCCAACGACACCATCTACGGCCTGGCCGGGGCGGTGTGGGCCGGCGACAAGGAGAAGGCCAAGGAGGTCGCCCGCCAGATCCGCACCGGCATGGTCGACGTCAACGGCGGTGGCTTCAACCCGCTGGCGCCCTTCGGCGGCTACAAGCAGTCGGGCTCGGGCCGCGAAGCCGGCAAGTACGGCCTCGAGGAGTTCCTCGAGGTGAAGAGTATGCAGCTCTAGTTCCCCCCTGGTTTGGGCAGCGCCACTTCGCCATCGCGCTGTGGCGCTGCCCAAACAGGATTTGGGGCCGGGTTTGGCGAAAGTGAACAGGTGAAGCCGCGGTTTTGACCCGGCGGGGTTGCCAGGTCAATCCTGGTGACCTCGGGCACACTGAAGAAAACTCAGCCAGCCCACACGACGGGGGGGTCCCATGAATCGCACCACGCTGGCCCGGCGCTATGCCCCACTGGCCGCGCTCGCAGCCGTGCAGTTGCTCATCATCGCCACGGTGCCGTCGAAGGCGCCGGCCCCGGCGGCCGAGGTAGCTGCCGGTGGCCCGGCCGCGGGCTCGGGTGGGGCGGGCGGCGAGACCTACGTCGACCCGGCCACCGGCGAGACCATCGACTCGGCCACCGGCCAGGTCATCGACCCCTCGACCGGCCGGGTCGTCTCCAACGGCGGGACCGGCCCGGGCGCCGGCGCCACCAGGACGGGTACGGGCGCGACTGCCGGCGGCGGCGCCGGAGCCGGTGGCACCAGCGGCGGTGGAGGCACGGCCGCGCCGGTCGGCAACGCCGGCATCACCAACGACACCAGCCACTGCGTCGACGGCCGCCAGTTCGACCCGAAGATCTTCTACTACGCGCCCACCTGCGTCGGGAAGTGGGACCCCAAGGCGAAGAACGGCAGCGCGACCTACCAGGGCGTGACCGACAAGGAGGTCAAGGTCGTCGTCTACCGGGGCAAGCCCAACCCCCAGGTCGAGGCCATCCTCCAAGCCGTCGGCGCCAGCCCCGACCCGGCGTGGGTCACCGACTTCATGAAGAAGTCGTTCGAGTTCATCAACGGCGGCAGCTTCGAGTTCTACGGCCGCAAGATCGTGGTCGACGAGGTCTTCGGCACGTGCGACACCGTCCCGCCCGACTACGTCTGCCTCCGCGGCGAGATGCGCGACATCGTCCGCGACAGGAAGCCGTTCGCGGTGCTGTGGGGCACGATCCTGGCCTCGCCCGCCTTCGACGAGCTGTCCGCCCTCAAGGTCGTGAACGTCGGCGGCCAGCACTTCCGCAACAACCCGTTCTCCATCAAGCGCCGGCCCTACCACTGGGACGTCGCCATCCCCGGTGACGTGGCCGCCAAGCAGGTCGCGGAGTTCTACTGCAAGCGACTGAAGGGCAACGGCGCCCAGCCGTACAAGGCCAAGTACGCCGGGGAGACCGCGGGCCAGAACCCGAGCCAGAACGACCTCGACTCCAAGAACCCGCCGAACGACGACATACGCAACACCCCACGCGTCCTCGGCGTCATCTCCACCGACGACCCCGAGAACCTCAACAACATCAAGCAGGTCCTCAAGCCCGAGCTGGCCAAGTGCGGGGCGACGGTGCAGCACGAGTTCTATTACGCCCAGGACATCTCCCGGGCGGAAGAGCAACGCCGGCTCGGCATCGCCAAGATGCGGGAGAGCCCGGAAGCCACCTCGATCATGTGCTTCTGCGACGCGGTGGCGCCGCTGTTCCTCTACCGCACCGCCCAGGAGGAGAAGTACTACCCCGAGCACATCGTGGTTGGCACCGGTGGCAACGACTCCGACGCCGTCGGCCAGAGCTACGACCACGGTTCGACCCTCTGCCCCGACTGCCGGCAGTACGAGAACGCCTTCGGCCTCCGGTCGATCGCGCAACAGGAGCGGTTCACCAACAACGAGGCCACCCGGCTCTACGCCAAGATGGGCGGCCGCGACTGGCCGCACGGCAACAAGTCGACAGGTGGGCCGCTCACCTGGGACGACTACAAGACGGCCATCAGCGACCTGAACTACTACATGCTCGTCGCCACCCTGATCCAAGGGGCCGGGCCGGTGTTGACGCCGGCCAACGTCGAGAAGGGGGCCTTCGCCCAGGGTTCCCGCGGTGGCTTCGCCGACATCAACAACCCCCATCTCAACCGGCGGGAGTTCAAGCCAGGCAACTACGGCTGGTTCTCGGACATGGACGAGGTGTACTGGAGCCAGAACAGCCCGTCCGAGTCGATGGGCAAGAACGGGGCCTACGTGCAGGTCAGCGGGCGCCGGTACGTCGCCGGCGAGATGCCGGAGGGCGAGCTGCAGTTCCCGCAGGCGAAGCCGCGGTGACCGTCGCCTTCAACAACGTGCGCGACCGCCTGGGTTCGGGTCCGGGGGCGCAGGCCGCCACGGGCGTCATCAAGGTCGGGGTCGGGCTCGCGCTCGCGCTCGCCGCCTGCCGGATCATCTTCAACGCCCCGTACTCGATCATCGTCGACGGCATGGCCCTCGGCTCGCTGTACGGGTTGATGGGCGTCGGCGTCATCCTCATCTACCGGACCAACCGCATCATCAACTTCGCCGCCGGCGGCCTTGGCGCGATCCCGGCCGTCGCCGGCGTCCTGCTGATCGTCTACAAGCACGTGTCGTGGTGGCTGGCCTTTCCCGGCTCGCTGATCGCCGGCGCGGTGTTGGGTGCCCTGATCGACGTCCTGGTGGTCCGCCGCTTCGCCAAGGCGCCGCGGTTGATCCTCACGGTGGTGACGATCGGCGTCAGCCAGTTCCTCGCCTTCCTGGCGCTGCTGCTGCCCAAGCTGATCAAGCCGCCCCACGGGAAGGCCGGCTTCATCTCCCAGGTGCCGACCCCCTGGCTCCACATGGAGCTGGCCAAGATCGGCCACCGCCGGTTCAGCGGCGACTACCTGTTCGCCGTCGTCTTCGTCAGCATCCTGGTGGCGGGGCTGGCCCTGTTCTTCCGGTACACCCGCATCGGCATCGCCCTGCGGGCCTCGGCCGAGAACGCCGACCGGGCCTCGCTGCTCGGCATCCCGGTGCGGCGGGTGGGCACGGTCGCGTGGATCATGGCCGGGCTGTTCGCCACCAGCACGATCTTCATCCGTTCGACCCTCGTCGGCGTCCCGATCGACGGCACCCTCGGCTACGTCGTGTTGCTGTACGCGCTCACGGCCGCGGTCATCGGCCGGATGGAGAGCATCCCCCGGTGCATGGCCGCGGGCGTGGTCATCGGCATGATCGACCAGGCTTCGGTCTTCAAGACGGCCCGGAACTCCCTCGCCGGCGCCATCATGCTGGTGCTGATCCTCGGCGCCCTGCTGTTGCAGCGGAACCAGCTCTCGCGTGCACAGGACACCGGCGTCTCGAGCTTCTCGATGGTGAAGGAGTTCCGGCCGATCCCGACCGAGCTCCGGCGCGTCCGCGAGGTGGTGATGGCCCGGCTTGCCCTGGCCGCCATCGTCTCCTTCATCCTCGTCGGCGCGCCCTTCTTCCTCGGCCCCTCGCGTCTGAGCCGGGCCACGCCGCTGCTGATCTACGGGATCATGGCGATCTCGCTGGTGATCCTCACCGGGTGGGCCGGGCAGATCAGCCTCGGGCAGTTCGGGCTCGTCGGGATCGGTGCCGCCCTCGCCGGCGGCTTGGCCGCGAGCCACAACGTCGACTTCTTCGTCGCGCTGTTCGTCGGCGTCCTCGGCGGGGCCTTCGTGGCCGTGCTCGTCGGCCTGCCCGCTCTGCGGGTACAGGGGCTGTATCTCGCGGTGACCACCTTGGCCTTCGCCGGCACGGTGTCGGGCTTCATCCTCAACACCGCCTACCCGATCGGGCACGCCCTCCTGCCGAAGGAAGGCGCCCGGATCGAGCGGTTCGTGCTGTGGCAGCGGATCGACCTGTCGACCAGCACGACCTACAACTTCTTCGGCAAGCACCTGACCCTCGAGGCCGACGCCAAGTTCTATTACTTCTGCCTCGTCTTCCTCGTGGGCGCGTTCGCCATCGCCCAGTCCTACCGCCGCAACCGGGCCGGCCGCGTCCTCATCGCCGTGCGCGACAACCAGCGGGCGGCCCCGAGCTACGCCATCAACCTGGCCCGTAACCGGCTGGCCGCCTTCGCCATCTCCGGCGGGTTCGCGTCTGGCGCGGGCGTCCTGCTGGCCTACCATCTGGGCGCCATCGACGCCTCGACCTACGGCATCGGCAACAGCATCTTCATCTTCACCGCCACGGTGATCGGTGGCCTCACGTCGTTGCCCGGCGCGGTGTTCGGCACGCTGTTGATCGGCGGCATCCAGACGTATGGCGACACCTACATCGAGGGCATCTCCCTGCTCGTCACGGGCCCCGGCCTCGTCCTCGTGCTGATGTTCCTGCCCGGCGGCCTGGCCGAGGGCATGTACAAGATGCGGGACGGATTCCTCCGGTGGGTTGCCAACCGCCACGGCATTCTCGTGCCGTCGCTGCTCGCCGACCGCCGGGTCGAGACGGGCGAGGAGGAGAAGGACGTCATCACCGGCGCCGAACACAAGGTCGAGGAGACCGGGTCGTTCGATCTCCTCAGCGGCCCGACCGTCACCTGCCCGGTGTGCGCCTCGGTGATGTCGCTCGAGGCCGCCGCCGACCACCCGCACTTCCAACCGGAGGTCGAGGTCGAGGTCGATCTCGAACCGGTGGCCGTCGGCGCCCCGAGCAACGGTGCCGGTGGACGGGGCCGCCTGGCCCGGGCCCGATCGGGCCGTCGTGACGGGAGCGGCGCATGACCGCTATCGAAGAAGCCGTCGAAGAGCTCGAGTCCGCGCCCCAGCTCCCGCCGCCCGGGCGGGGGCTGAAGGCGATCACCGGCGGGTTCGCCGCGGCCCCGCTGGTGGTGCTGTTCGGCCTCAACATGGTCGACGAGTTCGACCGGGCCGCCTTCGGCGCGCTGATCCCCGAGATCCGCGACCGCTTCGGCGTGTCCGACAGCAAGATCCTCACCCTCGGCGCCATCACCGCGGTGTTCACGTTGCTGGCCAGCCTCCCGCTCGGCGTCCTCGCCGACCGCCTCAACCGGGTACGTCTGTCGATCGCGGCGGCGGTGCTGTGGGGCGTCACCTCGGTGCTCACCGGCGTGGTGCCGAGCCTCTTCCTGCTCTACCTCGTGCGCATGGGCTCGGGCGTGGGCCGCATCATCAACGAGGTCGTGCACCCGAGCCTGTTGGCCGACTACTACCCGCGGGAGAACCAGCCGCGGGTGTTCGGCGTCCACCGGGCCGCCAACTCGATCGGCAACATCGGTGGGCCCCTGGCCGGCATCATCGCCGCCCTCATCTTCTGGCAGGCGGCGTTCTGGATCCTCGCCCTCCCGACGGTGGTGTTCCTGGTGCTCGCCATCGTCCGCCTGCGTGAGCCCAAGCGGGGCGAGAGCATCGACGCCGCGCTGGCCGCCGAGGCCGAGGCCGACGACGAGTCGACGCCCTTCGCCGAGGCCAGGCGCCAGCTCTTCGCGGTGAAGACGCTGCGCCGGCTGTGGCTCGGCGCCTTCTTCCTCGGCATCGGCGCCCTGCAGATCGGCAACATCCTCGGCATCTTCTTCGATCGGGTCTACGGCGTCGGCCCCGTGGGCCGCGGCTTCGTGCAGCTCCTGTTCGGCGCCGGCAACGTGGTCGGCCTGATCATCGGCGCCCGCCTCGCCGGGCGGGCGTCCGACGCCGGTCGCCTCCACCGCCTGGCCGTGATCACCGGCCTGTCGTTCGTGCAGTTCGCCTTCGGGCTGGTGCTGCTCGGCGCCATCAGGGCCGAGCTCCTGGCCTTCTTCTTCGCCTTCCTGCTGTCGATCGGCATCGGCGCCTACCAGCCGGCGTACTTCGCGTTGGTCGGGCTGGTGTCGCCGCCGAAGATCCGGGCCCAGGCGTACGCGTGGGCCATCCTCATCTACGGGTGCGGCGGGCTGACGTTCATCCTGTTGATCGGCGCCGGCGACACCGACTCGGCCACCCGGCTGCGGTGGGTCGTGGTGATTCTGGCCGCCATCGTGGCCCTGGCCGGTTCGATCGGTGCCTCGGCGCAACGCTTCGTCAAGCGCGACGCCGAGCAGGCCGCCAACGCGCTGGCCACCGCGGCCAAGCTCAAGGCCGAGCTGGCCGCCGGTGGCGCCGACCGCACGCTGCTCGTGTGCCGGGGCGTCGACGTCGCCTACGACACCGTGCAGATCCTCTTCGGCGTCGACATGGAGGTGAAGGAGGGCGAGATCATCGCCCTGCTCGGCACCAACGGCGCCGGCAAGTCGACGTTGCTGAAGGCGATCTGCGGGCTGGTCGACCCCATCGGTGGCGCCATCTTCTTCGACGGGCGCGACATCACCCACGCCGACCCGGTGCAGGCGGCCAAGGCCGGCATCGTGCAGGTGCCCGGCGGCAAGGCCGTCTTCCCGACCTTGACCGTGGCCGAGCACTTCCGGGCGGGCACGTGGCTCTACGCCAACGAGGACCCGGCCGACGTGCAGCGGCGCATCGACGAGGTGCTCGACCTCTTCCCCCGGCTGCGCGAGCGGTGGGACCAGATGGCCGGCAACATGTCGGGTGGCGAGCAGCAGCAGCTCGCTTTGGGGATGGCGTTCGTGGCCAAGCCCAAGCTGCTGATCATCGACGAGCTCTCGCTCGGCCTGGCCCCGACGATCGTCGAGCAACTGCTCAACATCGTGCGCAAGATCCATGCGTCGGGATGCACGATCATCCTCGTCGAGCAGTCGGTGAACGTGGCGCTCACCATCGCCCACCGGGCGTACTTCATGGAAAAGGGTGAGGTGCGGTTCTCCGGCCCGACCGAGGAGCTCCTCGAACGCGG
>JAXDPV010000110.1:0-4597 GCA_034668185.1 Actinomycetota bacterium | reverse complement strand
GACGACGTCGTCGCCCGGGGCGGCTTGACCGATCGCGAGCTGGCCATCGCCAAGGGCCAGGTGAAGGGCTCGACCATCCTCGGCCTGGAGGACACCGGCGCCCGCATGGGCCGCATCGGCCGCAGCCAACTGGTGCAGGGCGAGGTGCTGGCCATCGACGACCTCCTCGACCGCATCGAGGCCGTCACCCCCGACGACCTCGCCCGCGTCGCCGCCCGCATCGGAAACGAGCCCCGCTCGCTGGCCGCCATCGGGCCTACGCTCCCCACATGACGACGAAGGTCGGCGTGTTCGGCGCCGGCGGCCGCATGGGGGCCACGGTGTGCACCGCGGTGCTGCGCGACCCCGACCTCGAACTGGTCGCCGCCGTCGACCCGCACCACGCCGGCCTCGACCTGCGCCAGGTGGCCGGCGTCGACAGCCCGCTGCAGATCTCGGCCGGCCCCGAGGCGTTGGCCCAAGCGGGCGCCGACGTCGCCGTCGACTTCACCCTCCTCGCCGCCGCCCGCGAGAACGTGGCGTGGTGCGCGGCCGAGGGCGTCCACGCCGTCGTCGGCACCACCGGCTTCACCGACGGCGACATCGCCGGGATGCGCGCCGCCTTCACCAAGAGCAACTGCCTGATCGCCCCGAACTTCGCCATTGGCGCGGTGCTGATGATGCGCTTCGCCGAGCTGGCGGCGCCGTGGTTCGAGACGGCCGAGATCATCGAGCTCCACCATGAGAACAAGATCGACGCTCCCTCGGGCACGGCCATGCGCACCGCCGAACTGATGGCCGCGGCCTCGCCCACGTGGGGTGACGACCCGACCAAGACGATCGTCGCCGAAGGGGCGAGGGGAGGCGTGGCTGCCGGCGGCATCCGCGTCCACTCGGTGCGGATGCGGGGCATGGTCGCCCACCAAGAGGTGATCCTCGGCACCGAGGGCCAGACCCTGTCGATCCGCCACGACACCACCGACCGCTCGTCGTTCATGCCGGGCGTGGTGCTGGCGTGCAAGCGCATCGCCGAGCACGGCGGCGTGACCGTCGGCCTCGAGCCCTTCCTCGGCCTCTAGTCCGGGGCTTCCTCTTCGAGCTCGCGCTCGATCTCCGACGGCGTCTCCAGCCCGCCCTTCTTCCGGCCGCTCCACACGGTGTAGGCGACGGCCACGGTCGACAGCGCGATCAGCGGCCAGCGGTAGTGGTCGAGGAAGTCGGTGAAGGCCCGCAGCGGCGCGCCGAACACGTCGCCGACGGTCCGCAACAGGATCATGCTCAGGAACGTGCCGCCGAGGTTGAGCGCGAGGAACAGCAGCGTGGGCATGTTCGACGCCCCGGCCAACATGCACATGAGGTAGTTCGGGAAGATGGCCACCATCGGCCACGACGCCTTGGCGAACCCCCGCTCCATGAAGCGGACGAGGCTGCCGCCCTCGCCCAGCTTGCGCTCGAGCCAGCGCACGCCGGCGTCGCCGTACCAGCGGCCGAGCAGGTAAAAGAGCGGGTCGGAGCTGAACTGCCGCAACATGCCGACGACGAAGTACGGCAGCGGGTCGGTATGGGGCACCACCAGCGCGAGGTAGCGCTTGCGTGGATTGAGGGCGATCAGCCAGAGCGGGTGGCGCTTCACCAACCCCGCGGCCAGCGCGTCGCCGACGTACCCGGCGATCGTGAGGGCCACGATCGGCACCAGGATGAGGTACAGCCGCCGCCGGTCCGGCTTCGGCCGCGCCGGCCCTGTCGCCTCCATGCCTGGACGGTACTCGCCCGCCGCTTTCGGCCACGAGCGCGTGCCATGCCCTGTGGATATGGCCGAAACCGGTAAGTTGCGCGGACGTGACGAGCGTGCAACGGCGGATCGTGATGGCCGTCGGGGCCGCGGCCGCGGTGGTGGCCATCGCGATCGGCATCGCCTGGGCGACGGGCCGGGGGAACGGCAAGACCGACCGGCTGGCGGTCCAGGGCGACACCAGCTCCGCCGACGACAGCACCACGACGACGAGCCCGGGCCCGACCACCACCTTCGCCCTCGTCCCCCTCACCACCGGCAAGCCGGTGCCGAACGCCGAGGAACCGCCGCCGTCGACCCAACCGCCGTCGGCCTCGCCCGCCCAAGGCCCGCCGCCGAGCACGACCACCACGGTGCCCCCGCTCAACGGCAAGGGCGCGGTGCTCGGGCCGCCACCCGCGGGCACGCCCACCCGCGCCATCGACAAGGCCAAGGGCTGCAACTCGGCGGCCGACAGCGGGTGGCGGGTCAAGGACTGCGGCGCCCTGCGCACGATGGGGACGGTGCTGGTTTGGGTGGTCGAGGAGCGGGGGAGCGGGCTGCGGGCCCTCGTCCTCAAGGAGACGGCCACCGGCTCGAACCAATGGGCCGTCGTCCAGCAGGCGATCGACGACGCCGGCTCGTTCTTCTCGGCCATTGGCGTGCGGGGCGAGGACGTCTCCGGCGACGGCGAACCCGAGCTCGCCTTCGGCTTCCACCGGCGCGACCAGGCCAAGACCCTCGCCGTCGACCTCGTCCACGCGGCCAACGGCGTGGTCGTCCACCGCGACCTGGCCCAAGGCTCGGCCCGGCTGGCCAAGGGCGAGCTGGGCACGTGGTCGGCCAACCCCGACGGCAGCTTTGACCACGCCAGCATCCGCTTCGTCGACGGCGCCTGGCGGGTCGCGGCCACCGAGCGGGTCGACCGCGGCGCGGTCCCGCCGAGCATGTTGTGAGCCGCCAGAGCCTGCTCGAAGCCACCCTCGCCTGCGTGGCCCGCTACGGCTTGGCCAAGACGACGATGGAGGACGTCGGTCGCGAGGCCGGCCTGTCCCGGGCCACCGTCTACCGCTACTTCCCCGGGGGCAAGGACCAGCTCCTGGCCGAGGTGGTGGCGTGGCAGGTCGGCGCCTTCTACGGCGACCTCACCAGGGCCGTGGCCGGCCAGCGCGACTTCGCCGACGTGCTCGTCGAGACCCTCGTCTTCGCCCACCGGGCCATCGAGGAGCACGCCCTCCTCCAGAAGATCCTCGACACCGAACCCGAGCGCCTGCTGCCGATGCTCACGACCGAGAGCAACCGGCTGCTGGCCCTGGTGAAGCAGTTCCTCGTGCTGGCCATGCAACGGGCGCCGCTGCGGGCCGGCCTCGACGGCGACGCCGCCGCCGACTACCTGGCCCGAATGCTGCTCTCCCACATCGGCGCCCAGGGCCGGTGGGACCTCACCGACCGGGCCGAAGTACGCAAGCTGGTCGAGACCCAGCTCCTGCCCGGCCTCCTGGAACAGTGAGACGTCATTGACATTGAGACGAATCCTGGCTTAGTGTCTCAGGCATGGGTATGGGGGTACTCGACGCCGCGCTCCGCTGTGTCGCGCGTTGGGGCCTGACCAAGACCACCCTCGACGACGTGGCCAAGGAAGCCGGTTGCAGCCGGGCCACCGTCTACCGCGCCTTCCCCGGCGGCAAGGATGCGCTGTTCGACGCCGTCGGCGAGCGCGAGCTCACCACCCTCTTCGCCGCCGTGGCCGACGCCGTCCACGCCGCCGCCGACCTCGAGGACGCGCTGGTCGGAGCCATCACCACCGTCTCGGCCCGCCTCCAGAACCACGCCGCCCTCCAGTTCCTCCTGGCCCACGAGCCCGGGCTCGTCCTCCCGCAACTCGCCTTCCACCAGCTCGACGCCCTGCTGGCCCGCATCCGGGCCTTCGGCGCGCCCCTGCTGGCCCGTTTCATCGCCGACGACGACGAAGCCGCCCGAACCGTCGAGTGGGTCGCCCGCATCGTCCTCAGCTACCTCTGCACCCCCGCCGCCGGTATGCAGCTCACCGACGACGCCGCCGTCCGCAAGCTGGTCAGGTCGTTCGTCCTGCCCGGCCTCCTCCAACCCGCCTGAGAAGGGACCCACGATGACGATGACCAACAGCAACAAGGACATCATCGGCCGCGACGACATCAACGACCTCGAGGCCATCCTCAGCATCACCAACTCCGACGTCGAGGCCACCATCTCGACGGTCAAGGACAACGCCGACGCGATCTTCACGTGGGACTACGAGAAGGGCGCCCGGCCCAAGCTCAACCGTCTCTACGAGAAGGCCAAGACGTCGATGTGGAACGGCGAGACCGACCTCCCGTGGGACACGGTCGTCGACCAGGAGCAGGTCGTCATGGCCAACGCCCAGGGCAACATCGGCCCCGACTCGGGCATGGACATCAGCGGCACGCCCATGGCCAAGTGGACCGAGAAGGACTGGATCAACTTCGGCGTCGAGAGCCAGAACTGGACGCTGAGCCAGTTCATGCACGGCGAGCAGGGCGCGCTGCTCTGCACCGCCAAGATCGTCGAGACCGTCCCGTGGATCGATGCCAAGTACTACGCCGCCACGCAGGTGATGGACGAGGCCCGCCATGTCGAGGTCTTCGCCAAGTACCTCGACACCAAGCTCACCGGCCACTACCCGGTGAACGCCCACCTCAAGATGCTGCTCGACGACATCATCAGCGACAGCCGGTGGGACATGACCTACCTGGGCATGCAGATCATGGTGGAGGGCCTGGCGCTGGCGGCGTTCGGGTTCATCTACCAGATGACCGGTGAGCCGTTGCTGAAGCAGCTGCTCCGCTA